>NZ_JADBGG010000019.1 GCF_014873765.1 Desulfomicrobium macestii
GAAAAGCAAGTTCAATATACCGATATCATTGATTTATTTCAAGTGCAAAATGTTTCAAAACTGTATATTCAATGCAACTTTTTCACGGATTTAGGATTGTACTTAAATGATAGCCAATCCAACAACCTTGCCGTTGAACTCAAATATCTTATAAATGGTCGGGTAGGATCAGCTATTGACAAATTAATTATACGAATGGTCGGGGCAACAGGCGCCTCTCCATTTTCGCCTTCAAAAAGTCTTCGAACACAACTATGAATCAAATCTGTTAGTAATACATCTTCCGGAATATATTCTTCTGTCTCTCCTTTTAAAACATTCAGACGTGGCTTCATTATCGGACGCACATAAAGAGGACGCTTTAAAGATGAGCTTATACTATTTATGTCATCATTTAAAATGAGAGACGCCATAGATGTACCATGTTTGCAATCAACCGCACTATAATAATCGCCCCAGCCCATTGGATCGTCAACCAACAAACGCCCCTCAAGGCCAACATGCCCAACTAAAGGAAAACCATCAAATAAAGCTATCACTGGCTCAGTCAAGTAAGGCAAATAAGTATCTTTAACCAGAGGAATGGGTTGGCTCTCTGCGTTAGAGTTAAATGAAATGCTTTGTCCAACAGGCCTAAAAAACATTACTTGTTCACATTTAATTAATTTAAAATCCTCAAGATCACTCAAAATTTTTCTAGCTGCGGAGGCGGGCACATCCACAAGCAACGCGTGATACCTAATTTCTTGTATTGTAGAAATATTTCGAACTGTTCCGCCCTCCGACTCAACGATTAGTTGCAATTGGCGCTCAGCTAACTCCCGTGAAGTCCGGCTACTTCTGTACCAAAGCTCAATCTCAAATGGCAAATGTTCTTCCTTATGATCTAGGCGGAATTGAAGGTTCTCAAGAAAGCAAGTCTCTTTGATGCGATCTTGCACACTCCAACGGCGAATATCATATAAATATTTAAAAATATTTTTCCAAGAATTACGCCCGTATCCCAAATCAGCATCAGGATTATCACTGTACCTTTTCCATAAAGAAATCAGTGTTTGCATTGCACATTGGTTTGCCATTGAAAGGAAAAGTCGACCAGAAAGCAACTTTTCTTTATTTTTTTCGTCGTAAAAATCTTCATCAGGCTCTATTTCTACTTCATCAACATCAGATAGCCATTCAAGACCTTCTATATTATTACATGCGATTAGAAAAGTATCTACATTACCAATCGTTTCGAGTACGATCACATTTTCAGGAGAAATACCTCTAGTATCCTTTGATATTTCTGCTCGCTGTGTATTGAAGGCGCGATGAAGTTCATCAAGCTTGGGACCAATCCTTCGCGCTTGACGATGAGTGCTTGGAATATGTGGACTGGCTACAGGAAACCCTTTTGGAATTTCTCGGGCTGCTGAAGTCCGCTTGGGAAAAAAAAGAATCGGATATTCGGCCATATGTTTATTCGGACGTCAAATTTGTTAGAACTACCGAGCGATGTTTCCACTGCTCTAACCTCTTACCAACAATGGATTTTATATCACCTTGACAATTCGACAACACATATCGTCTACGTATATCAGAACAAAATTCTTCTATTTCAGCAAAGCTAAGATCTTGTAGAGTTCTTGCTAATGTGCTCAATTTAAATCCTAAAGGTTTATTGAATTCATCTTCAAACCTCTTTAACCATTCACTTATTTGACTAATTGTCGGATTAGGAAGGCTTAATCTGACTTGAAAACGCCTCCAGACAGCTTTGTCTAATAATTCCTGGTGATTGCTCGCAGCAATTACAACAACATAACTTGGGAGAGCATCTATTTGAAGTAATAGCGAGCTAACAACTCTCTTAATCTCCCCAGTCTCGTGTACATCCCCACGCTCTTTTCCAATTGTATCAAACTCATCAAAAAAGAGTACGCATTGGGTAGTTCGGGCATACTCAAATATTTGCTTCAGCCTGGAAGATGTTTCACCTAAAAAACTACCAATTAGCGACTCATATCGCACCACTAAAAAAGGCACCGCAAGTGAATAGGCAATCGCTTCTGCCAAACTTGTCTTCCCATTGCCGGGAGGTCCAGCTAAAAGCACTTTATGTCGAGGCTCAAGCCCGTAACTTCTTAATATTTCTCTCCTGTTCTGCTCTTCGACTAATTCATCACAGATCTGTCTGACTGTGTCAGACAGAATCATTTCACCAAGTTTTTTTTGTGGATTAATTTCAAAAAAAAGCCCTTTATTTTTGCTTTCACTAAAACCATTTCCTCTGGGTTGAGGAGAAATCTTCAAAGATTCTGCTAATCGATCTGCGAGAACAAAATGTTTATTAGCTTTTTCTTCAGCTATAATCGCTTCAGCAGCACTCCTAAAAGATGCTTGATCCCCTTTAACGCCAGCTATAATCAACTTGTTAAGCAAATCTGCACGTGCCATATATGTATTATCCAAATTCGACGGAGTGTTCTAACGCGTAAAAATTTATCCTAACCGCATACACATGGAGTTGGCAACTGTGAGCTTCTCTACGAAAAATCACCTCGCGTTTAGCGTAGGGTAGGAGCACCCTTTTTTCTCTTCCGGCCTTAAGCCTGCTGCACAATCAGATTCAGGATCATTCAGGGTGCTGCGAACAAGCTTTCAGCAAGCTGTCCCATGGGATGGAGTTAAGCGTTGCGGACTCGCCAGTCGAAAGACTTGGACTGCCAGATCGCAACGCGCGAGCACGAACCATCGCGCCAAGTCCATGAGCGGCTTGAAATCCCTATGCACGACACAGACATGGTTAGAGTAGGAAGCTGGCCCCATCGTTTTCCAGTGACTTCGCTTGACGCCTCGACGCACGCAGCTACTACGTGTCAAACAGGTCATCCGTGTCGCCAGCCTCCCCTCATCAAACCGTGCATGCAGTTTTTCCCGCACACCTTTCGTCCATCCGGCGGAGGTGGGCACTTTGTCCAATCCACACCTGCTGTAGAGCTCCCGATTGGGATATTCCTGGTAGCCTTCGGGCCGCTTCCGCTTGTGGCGCTTGCACAGATGTGTTCGCAACCGTTGTTCCATGTGCGCCCGAACAGGGGTCATGACGCGACTGCAATTCCGGAAGTGGAAGTAGTTCACCCAACCCCGCAGGGGGCATACGGCGTGAATTATCCCCTTCACCCCATCCGAAACCCAGGCTCTTGTCCGTTCCTTGCATAGTCTGCGCAACGAAACGATGGAATAGTTCCGGTGTCGGGCCGAGGCTAGGGTTGTGATTGAGGAATGGAGACGGCACTACAACTCCGTTCGTCCGCACTCAAGCCTCAACAACATGACGCCCGAACACTTCTGTCGGCAGTATGGAAAAAAAACTTGAACCGTGGGGAAACCCTCAAGAATTGAGTGGTCCGAAGTTTCCCGGCAGGTCATACCCATTTTTTCCGACTCAAATATGCATGACAAATTCATTTGCGACTCATTTTTTTGACAAAAGGAGTCGCAAAATCATTAAACCGCCCCTCTTTCTTCCATGCCTTCCGTAATGATGAGCAGCGCCTGGTATCCCAACACTGCCAGCTTACTCCCTACCTGTTCCTCCAAAATCATGAAGAAATCATTGTCACGCAGAACCTTCAGGATACGTATGGCCGTGGCTTTGGGGATGCCAGACTCGTTGTTGAAGGATGAGGAGGAGAAAATCGGTCGTGAAAAAATGAAGTCCATAGCTTTCTTGGCGTGCTGGGATCTGATGAGTTCCAGGGCACGATCCAAAGACTGCTCATACAGAACCAGAATCGCCTTGGCCTTGCGCAGGTTCTCCTCGGCCTGGGACTGCAAGGCCTCCAGGAAGAACTGGCACCAACCGGTCCAGTCTCCGACCCGAGAGACTGCCAGGAGTCGTTCGTAGTACTCGTCCCGCCGGGCCTCCAGGTAGGCGCTGATGTAAAACATGGGCCGCTGCAACAGATTGATGCTGCAAAGGTACAACGGCACGAACATCCGACCCAATCGCCCGTTGCCGTCCAGAAAAGGATGTAGAGCTTCGAACTCGGCATGCAATATGGCCAACTGCACCAGACGGTCCTGATAGTCCGCGTGGATGAACTGCTCCCACCGTCCCATGGCTTCAGGCAGCTTGTCCGCGGAAATAGGCACGTATTTGGCCTCTTCAATGGAACATCCATACGAACCAATCCAGTTTGGCACCTTGCGGTACTCACCCGGTGACTTGCTCTTCCCCCGCACCCCTTCCATGAGCACGGAATGGGCCTCCTTGAGCACCCGCTGGCAGAGAGGCAGATCGTCCATCAATTCCACAGCCCGGTGCATGGCCTTGCGGTAATTGAGCACTTCTTGAATGTCCGCCGTCCGCTCCGCCACTCGATCTTTGGGCTTGATCCCCGCCTCAAATTCCAGCACCGCCCCCATTGTCGCCTGCGTTCCCTCGATCCGCGAAGTCAGCACCGCCTCTTGGGTCATCGAATCTTGACCAATTCAAGAACCGCCAGCCCCACTCTCCCACTTCTGTTCTTGATCCGGCCCAGGCGCACAGAAAGTTTCATATTTTGCAACTTCCCGTAGCCCCGCCTGTCACTTTTGCCCTCTTCCCAACTGCTTTGCGATTCGTGCGGTGAGCGTTTGCATCTGGCGGATGGCAATTTGATTAAGCCGTTTCAAACGGTCGCCCTGAGGGAGTTCCATGTGGATAAACTCGGCGTTCATGTTTTCGAGGTTGGCGAGAACAAGAAGCTGTTCGAGGCTGGCGTGGTCGCGCATATTGCCGTCCTTGTCGGGATTGGCGTCCCGCCATTCGCGGGCGGTCTGGCCGAAGAGGGAAACATTGAGGAGGTCGGCCTCTTCGGCGTATGCGAAAGCGGCCTGTTTTGCGGTAACTTCCTTCGGGATGAGATGCGTCTGAATCGCGTCGGTATGGATGCGGTAGTTGATCTTGGCCAACGTGCGGTTGAGGTTCCAGGCAAGGGAAAGGCGACGATTTTCGTCCTCCTTGAGACGCTGGAATTCCTTGATGAGGTAAAGCTTGAATTCCACCGAGATCCAGGACGCAAATTCAAAAGCCACATCGGTATGGGCATAGGTTCCGCCGTAGCGTCCGGCTTTGGAAACAATCCCGATCGCGCCAGTTTGATCAATCCACTGTTTCGGAGTGAGCGTGAAACTGTTCAGTCCGGCCTGTTTTTTAATCCCGTCGAATTCGACGGGATTAAAACCATGATTGTGAAGTTGCTCCCATATGCCGAGAAACTCCAATGTATTGCGATTACGTAGCCAATTGCGAATGAGGTCGTCAGTGTGCTCCGGATTCTTCGACTTTGCGATGTCGGTGAGCGAGATGTAGTCCTCGTCCTGTCGACGAATCACGGTGATCTTGGTGCCCCGGACGTTGATTGTGGTGTCGGAGGTTTTCTTCTTCATTCCTTGGAACCCAAGTGTCCGAGAACACCCATCAGGGCCTCGTCAGTATGCCTGGCCGCCAGTTCAACGGCGTTTGAAACATGGTGCAGCACCAGCAAGAATGCTTCAGTATCCCCGTCTTCCAGACATGCATTGAGCATTCCCGCCGCCAAAGCGGGATCTTCCCGGTACATTCTGATGGCCACTTCATCAAAAGGCTTTGTAGCTCTCATTTCTTCCTCCGTTTATAGTCGGCCCTGTATTCCCTGGCCCGCTGATTTCGTGGCAAAAGGCTTCCCTCACGAGTCAAAACGCGCACCCTTTATCCACGGATTCCCGCAGGCACGGCATCCGTGACATTCCGTTGCATGGAGCGACTGGCGACCGCGATATTCATCTTCCACCTCCTCTGGCCAAAATTGCTCCGGTGAGCCGGAATGAAGTCCTGGATTTAATGAAGAAGCAAAGATATGGACATACGGCGCATCGTGTACCGCTGCGACACTGAAGCTACGAAGTTTGCGGTATGCGCAGGGCTGAAGTATGGGATACTTTGGAAGAGAATGACGCGGCATTGCAAAAATATTCGAAAATGCTCGATATCTGCAATCACAATATCTACGTTTATGTATCCTGCTGCAAATATGTAGCAATCCACATCGTATTCCGTCCAAAAATGAGCGGATATCATCGCATATCCCGGTCACGCTTTTCCGTGCTACCGTGACCGCCTTGTGGCCAACGGGCCGGAAAGCTAATGAATCCTATAGACTGATCAAGCGGCGCCGGGGACAACTCACCTGTCGGCCCGGTTGTTGCTTCAGAGCCGGCAAGCACCCACGGCGGAACACCGCCCAACCCTCGCCAACGGAACATGCGAATGGACATGACCTTTCTCTTCCCGGTGCAGCTCAGCCTGCGCGTGGCGGCTCTGGCCACCCTCACATCCCTGGTCTTCGGGGTGCTCTTGGGCTGGGTCTTCCACCGCTACCGTTTTCCGGGCAAGGAACTGCTCGATTCCATCCTGAGCCTGCCCATGGTGCTGCCGCCCACGGTGCTCGGCTATTACCTCATCGTGCTGCTCGGCCGGAACGGTTTCGTCGGGCGCTGGCTGGAATCGACTTTCGGCGTGACGCTGATCTTCACCTGGCAGGGCGCGGTGATCGCCGCCGCCGTGGTTTCCTTTCCGCTCATCTTCAAATCCTCCCGAGCCGCCCTTGGCGGCGTGGAACGCAAGTACGAGGACGCGGCCCGGACCATGGGATACCCTGAATGGCGCGTTTTCCTGCGCGTTTGCCTGCCGCTGGCCGCGCGCGGCATTCTGGCCGGGACCATGCTCGCCTTCGCCCGGGCCATGGGCGAGTTCGGAGCCACTCTCATGATCGCGGGCAACCTGCCCGGCCGCACCCAGACCCTGTCCCTGGCCGTGTACAGCGCCACCCAGGCAGGTCACGACGACCTGGCCGCGCAGCTCGTGCTGCTCATTTCCGTGCTCTGCACCCTCATCCTCTGGGTTTCGGGGCGGCTCCTGACACCACGATGGCAGGCCTGACCATGTTCGTGATCAGCCGCACCGCAAGCTCCCATCCCGAGGCATCCATGCACCCACGGACCGCACCGCAAGCAACGGCCCGGACCATCTCCTGCGACATCGACACGCGCGTGACCGCTCCCGGCGCCGAGTTTCGCCTGCGGGCCCGCTTCGAGGCGCCCGGACGACGCATCGCCCTCTTCGGCCCCTCGGGTTCCGGCAAGAGCCTGACCCTCATGGCCCTGGCCGGACTGCTGCGGCCCCAGCGCGGCCGCATCGAGGTCTGCGGCCGCACCTTCCTCGACACCGCCTCCGGCGTGAACGTCCCGGCCCGCAAGCGCAACATCGGCATGCTCTTTCAGGATTACGCCCTCTTCCCGCACCTGACCGTGCGCGACAACGTGTCCTTTGGCCTCAAGCCCATTTTCGGCCCCCTGAAGGCGGCGCACCGCGAGCGCGTGGACGAACTGCTGGAACTGTGCGGCCTGACGGCCCTGGAAGGCCGACGCCCCGCCCAGATCTCCGGCGGCCAGCGCCAGCGCACGGCCCTGGCCAGGGCCCTGGCTC
The DNA here is from genome assembly GCF_014873765.1 of Desulfomicrobium macestii. Lineage (NCBI taxonomy): Bacteria > Pseudomonadati > Thermodesulfobacteriota > Desulfovibrionia > Desulfovibrionales > Desulfomicrobiaceae > Desulfomicrobium > Desulfomicrobium macestii. Next base: position 7,496 of record NZ_JADBGG010000019.1, read on the forward strand.
CAAGCCCCGACCTGCTCCTGCTGGACGAACCCTTCACCGCGCTCGACCAACCCCTGCGCGAACGGATGCGCGCCGAACTCTTCGACATCCTGGAGCGATTCGACATCCCCATGGTCATGGTCAGCCACGACCTCGAAGACGTGAACCATTTCGCCCAGACCCTGGTCGCCTTCGGCCACGGCCGGGTGCTCTCCGTCATCGACTACGAATCCCGACGCAAATCGGAGTCCCCCCGCCAGATCCTCGACCCCCTTTTCCTGGCCGCCCAGACGCAGGCCGGCTGAGCGGTCACGTTTCCCTCCCCGTGCGTGACCTCGTTGCCGCGCGATCCCTTCTTGCCCTAAAGCACAGACAAACACGGTCCGCTTCCCTTTTCCGTCCTTCGGACCGCAAGCGCTGGAGCAATGCATGGGACTTCACATCAGTCTTCGCAAACGCCTGCCCCATTTCGACCTGCGCCTTGACCTGGGCTGCGCCCGGGGGGAGCTGACGGCCATCGTCGGCCCGTCCGGAGCGGGCAAGAGCACGCTCATCCGACTCGTCGCCGGACTGGAGACGCCGGACTGGGGCCGCATGGAGCTTGGCGCAAGGACCTTCTTCGACAAGGCGGCCGGAATCGACGTGCCCACCCGCGAGCGGCAAGTCGGCATGGTCTTTCAGGACTATCCCCTCTTCTCCCACCTCAGCCTGGCCAAAAACGTGGCCTTTTCCTGTGCGGACCAGGGCAAGGTGAACGCCCTGCTCGCACGCTTCGGCATCCGGCATCTGGCCCAGCGTAAACCAGGCACCGTCTCCGGCGGCGAACGGCAGCGCGCAGCCATGTGCCTGGCCCTGGCCCGCGACCCGGCCATCCTGCTGCTGGACGAACCGTTCTCGGCCCTGGACGCGCTCACGCGTTCCGATCTGCGCGGTGAGCTTCGGCAACTGACCAGGCAGCTGGGCATCCCCGTACTGCTCGTCACCCACGATCTGCACGAAGCCGCCGAGCTTGGCGACGCCATCTTCCCCATGACCGACGGCCGTCACGATCCGCAGTGGCTCAGCGATACCCTCTCGGGGGCGCGGCGCGCTTCCCAAAATCTTGCAACCCGCGTCTGCGCATAGGACCGACCATGAAAAAAACGCTGTTCACTCTTCTTCTCGTCTTCCTTGCCCTCCCCGCCCTGGCCGGAAACACCCTGCTCATCGCCTCGGGGGCGGGCTACAAAACCGTCGTCGAAGCCCTGTCCGAGGCGTACGCCAGGCAATCTGGCACCACGGTAGAGCGCATCTACGGCAACATGGGCCAGATCATCGGCCAGGCGCAAACCAGCGGGAAGGTCGACATGCTCATCGGCGAGGAGGGATTCCTGCGTTCTTCGGCCCTGCCCCTGGCCGAAAGCGCCCCTCTGGGCACGGGCAGGCTGGTCATGGCCTGGCCCAGCGGCAAGGAAGAACCGGCGGACCTGAAGTCCGCGACGGTCACGCGCATCGCCGTGCCGGACCCCAAACGGGCCATCTACGGCAAGGCCGCCAGGGAATATCTTGAAAACAGCGGGCAGGCAGACGCCCTGAAGGACAAACTCGTGGTCGTTGGCACCGTGCCGCAGGTCTTCACCTATCTGACGACGAACGAGGTGGACGCGGGGTTCATAAACCTCACCCAGGCCGTGGCGGTAAAGGACAAGATCGGCGGCTTCAGGGAGGTGGACCAAAGCCTCTACAATCCCATCGCGATCAGCTGCATCCGGCTTGAAACCTCCCCATCGCCCGACGCGGCCCGGGATTTCGCCAAATTTCTTGAAACCGGCACGGCCCGGAGCATCATCGCCGCCCATGGCCTGTAGGTCATGACGGAACTGTTGACCGATCCCAGGACCCTCGGCCCGCTCATTCTGTCCTTGAAGGTCCTGGCCCTGGCCGGCGGCATCCTGCTCCCTCTGGGGGTGCTGCTGGCGTATTTCCTGTGCGGCAGACCGTGCGCCGCGCGTTCGTTGGTCGATTTTCTGGTGACCGTGCCGCTGGTCTTCCCGCCCATCGCCACGGGCTTCATCCTGCTCATGCTGCTGGGACGAAACGGGCCTTTGGGGCGCGTGCTGCCCATCGACGTGGTCTTCTCCTTCCCCGGCCTGGTGCTGGCCTCGGTCATCGCCGGACTGCCCCTCATGGTCAAACCCGTGGAGGCCGCCTTGCGCAGCCAGGGCAAACGCCTCTCGGAAGTGGCGGCTGTTCTTGGAAAAACGCAATGGCAGACATTCGTCCTGGTCCTGCTCCCGGCCATACGCAGGCCCGTGCTGAGCAGCTGGCTCCTGGCCCTGTGCCGTTCCATGGGAGAGGTCGGCATCACGCTCATGCTCGGCGGCAACATCATCGGCAAAACCAACACCCTGTCGCTGGAAATCTACAATTGCGTCTTTACCGGAGAGCTGGATCGGGCCATGGTGCTGTGCGCCATCATCGCCACGCTGTCCGGCACGATGCTCTTCACCCTCAAACGCATGTCCGCAATCTGAACATGCCACGGAGAAAATGATGACTATTCTGGAACAGGTCCGCGCACGGGCAATCATTATATGGGACGCGGCCGGGCTCATGGATGAAAGCGTCGAGGTCACGGCCGCGCCGCTGACCGTCGAGCAGGCCATCGGCAAGCCGGAAGGACACGACTTTCCGATCCAGAAAGGCAAGGAAAAGCTCATGGAAGCATCCTTCAAGGGAGCAAAGGGACAGGCCTTCACCGACACCTACGGCGATTACCGGGGAAGTCTGCGCGACATCGCCAGTCTCGACCTTGCAAAACCCATGTCCCAGGCGATTTTCGTGGCCACCCTGAACGCGGTCATGCGCTGCGTGGGGCAAACCGAGTGCACCATCCACTGCAAGGACGCAGGCCCCGCCGAGTGTTCAAAGCTCATCGCCGGACACATTCGCGCCGCGCACGGCCAGCCGAAAATCGGGATGGTCGGATACCAGCCCGCCATGATCAAGGCCTTGAGCACCGAGTTTGAAATGCGCGTGCTCGACCTTGACCCGGACAACATCGGGCAGGTCAAACACGGGGCACTGGTCGAAGGCGGATGGGCCACCGAGGAAGTCATGCGCTGGGCGGACCTGCTGCTGGTCACGGGCACGACCCTGGCCAACGGATCCATCGACATGTTCCTGAATTCGAAACCGGTCATCTTTTACGGAACGACGATCGCCGGAGCGGCCAGCATCATGGGATGGGAACGTTACTGCCCGAAAAGCATGTAACGAAAACTGATGTGCATTTAAAAAACAGAATCACTCTTTCTCTTCAATTCGTGACGCAGTGGACTGAATCGACCTGAATGACGCATGTGTATCTCAACACTATAAAAGGAGATACACATGCGCATTTTTTTCCTGACACTGCTTTCATCTCTTCTCTTTTGCGGAACGAGCGCTCACGCCGCCAACGCAACATCGCCAAAGCCTCTTGCTCCGATCACACTTCAGGACGGCATCGTCTTCGCGCCCATGAAGTTCGCCGTTATCGGCAAATACAACTATTATGATCAGCATCGAATCTACACAGGCGCATCCCAGGACGATCCCGGTTTCGGAAAGCGCAGGCGTACGGCTCACGCCGGGCAACTGACCTTCCGCGCAGGACTTTTCGAGGGTTTCGAGGCGCTCCTGACGGCGACCGCCTTCAACAAGGAACTCAAACGCGAGAACGCCAAGGGGATGACCGACACGAGCGACGTCCAGGGTCTGGGCGACATCCAGATCATGGGGCGCTGGCAGGCCCTGTCGCAAAAGAAAGGCGATCCTCTGTCCCTGGCCCTGGGGCTGGGGCTTGAAATTCCCACCGGCGACAGCGACCACCGCAATTCATTCGGTCCCCAGCCGTACATGGGCCCTTTCCTGCAACTGAGCACTGGGTCATGGAACCCCAAGGCCACCGTGTCCGTGACGCGCGTCTTCGGCCGCTCCCGCGTTGACGGACAACTCATGTACACCCTCAACACGGAGGGAAGGCACGATCTGGAGAAGGGGGACCTGTTTCAATACAGTCTTGGCTACGGCTTCGCCCTGAACAGATACTTTACAGCCGGACTGGCCATGAACGGCGTACATCAGGAGAAAAACACACAGCAGGTTTCGCCCGGGGTGGTCAAGAAGGACTACAATTCAGGCTGTGACATGATTTTTCTTGGCCCGGAACTCAGCTGCAGGATCGAACCGCTGAACATGGTGCTGGGCCTGGCCGCGCCCATCCCGGTCTATGCCGACATGGGCGGAAGCCAGCCGGTGGAGGACTACCGCATCGTTGCCAAGATGGCGGTGCAATTCTGAAAAAAAGGGCCTGACGCCGCAAGACGTCAGGCCCACTCATCAAAAGGTGGCAGAGGTGTCATTCAAGAGTCAGGATAACCGAGAAGGCCTTGACCATGGCGCAGATGTCGTCGCCGACCTTGAGATCGAGATTGCTCACGGACTCGTCGGTGATGAGCGAAGTGATCTTGGTGCCGTCGGCAAGGTCCACCACCACCTCGGCCGCGATCTGCCCCGTGTTGACGGCCGAGATCCTGCCGCAGAACTTGTTGCGGGCGCTGGTCCTCAGCATGGAGTCCTCCTTGACCAGCACCACCCAGGGGGCCTTGACCGTCGCGATGACGGTCATGCCCATGGCCAGCCCCAGATTCTCGTAACTTTCCTTGGTGATGACGGACACGACCCTCAGACCCGAGGCGGTGGTCACCTCGACCTCGCTCAGAATCATTCCTTCGCGCACGGCGCTGATCTGACCCACGAACATGTTTCTGGCTGAAGTCTTCATCTTTTTTTCTTCCAAAATATAATGGTTCATGATGCGCCGGGTGTCGGCATCGGAAAAGCTGACGTACTGGGAGGACGGACTCTGGTGGCCGAGCATGGCGTCGACCACGACCAGCGGCACTCCGCCGCGCAGCAGCTCCACGGCCCTGGAATGACGGAGCACGCGAGGGTTCAAAAGCTCCCGGGGGATGCCAGTGCCAAGGCCACGTTCGGAGAACTTGCGACGCACGTACCCCTGGTCCATGCGAAAAATCTGCCCCCGCAGCTCCATGCTCATGGGATGCTCGAAAAAGAGGACCAGGGCGTCCACGACCTCGATCGGCAGGGGGATTTCGCGGGGCGCGTCGCCCCGGACCATGACCACGCCCCGGGCGAGGTCAAAGTCGGCGCAATCATCGAGGTCGAGGACCTCGCCAAGGCGCATGCCCGTGTAGCGCAAAAGAAGGAAAAGGAGCCAGATGCGAGTGCGCGCCTGACGGGTCCGCGAGTCGCGGGCCGCACGCAGCCATTCGCGAAAAGAGCGCGTCAGGGTTTCAAGCTGGCCGGGTTCGAGATACTTGACCGACTCGGGTACCTGAAAAATTCGGGCCGCCTTGGGAGCACGATTTACCACGCCCCCCGATTCGTCCAATCCCCGGCGCCTCATTTCCTCCTGCGCCAGAAAGGACAGCTGAATCAATGTATTCGGATCAAGTTGGTCCAATTTGTGCATTTCTTCTCCCGCCAACATATTTTTGCAAATCACAAAATATTACACATCGAGCGATGCACGAAACGCAGCGCCCTGATCAATACAGTCACGCTTTATCATGCTTGCGTGACCATATTGCCAAACAGGGGATCTTCAGGCCAGTAAAAATGCAATCAAAAAAAGGAGAGCCCCATGAATTTTAAATCGTTGCATACAATTTTGTCGCTTTGCATTGTCCTCATGTCCACTCCCGCCATGGCAGGGGATCTGCTGGTCTCGGCGGCCGCCAGCCTGACCAACGCCTTCACGGAAATGAAGGAACCCTTCGAAAAGGCTCATCCGGGAACCTCCCTGGTCCTGAATTTCGCCTCTTCCGGGGCGCTGCTCAAGCAGATGCAGCAGGGCGCGCCAGTGGATGTCTTCGCCTCGGCCGACCAGGCGACAATGGACAGGGCCGAAAAGCTCATCGACCCGGCCACCCGCGTCAATTTCGCGGGCAACGCCCTGGTCCTGATCGTGCCCGCCGAAGGTGGCCTGCCCCTGAACGACGCGGCCGAACTCAAGGGAAAAGAGGTCAAACTCGTGGCCATCGGCAACCCCGATTCCGTTCCGGCCGGGCGTTATGCCAAGGGCGCTCTGGAACATGCGGGCCTGTATGAGGCGCTGACCCCCAAATTTGTCCTGGCCGAGAGCGTGCGCCAGGCCCTCGACTACGTGGCCCGAGGAGAGGTCCAGGCCGGATTCGTCTACGCCACGGACGCAGCCCTGCGCGCCGACAAGGTCAAGGTTACGGCCGAGGTCGCCGGCCACAAGCCCATCACCTACCCCGTCGCCCTGCTTGGAACGTCCGGGGAAAAGGAAATGGGCCAGGCATTCATTGACTTCGTGAAGTCGGAGGAAGGCCAGGGCATCCTGAAGAAATTCGGGTTTAAAAGACCCTGAATTTCAGGATGAGCATACCCCCGCGCCAATGATCCGTTGCACCGGATCATTGGCGCGTCGTTTTTTTACGCGGCTCAATTCCTGAAAAATCTCAAATCCCCTGCGGCAGGCCTGAATCTTGCTTTGTCCTGAATCGATAAAAAACATTCTGGAGCAAGCATGATTCACACATTTCAAACGGTCGGCAAAATCATTCACGGCAGAGGTTCCTCGGCAAGAATCGGCGATGAGGTCATGCGCCAAGGAGCGTCACGCGTTTTCATCATAGCGGGCGGGAGCAGCATCCGAAACGACTGCCACAAACCGCTCGTCGAATCCCTGGCACGACACGACATCCCGGTAGAAATATTTTCTGGGGTCTCCAGCGAACCGACCCCGTCGCTGGTTGAAGAGTGCGCGGCCAGTCTCAGAAAGTTCGGCGCGGACGCCGTCATCGGACTGGGAGGGGGAAGCGTCCTCGACACCGCCAAGGCAGCCTCTTTGCTGGCCATAAACGGAGGGCCCCTTGAAAAATACTTCGGGGTCGATCTGATCCCCGCGCCGTGTCTGCCAACCTTCCTCGTTCCCACCACGGCCGGGACCGGGAGCGAAATGACCTCCATCAGCGTCGTGGCGGATGTCGCGTCGAATTCGAAAAAAGCCATCGTCAGCGACCATCTCTTCGCCAGGGCGGTGGTGCTCGATCCGGAGCTGACCGTCTCCATGCCGCCACGCATTACAGCCTCCACCGGCCTCGACGCCCTCGTCCACGCCATGGAGTCCTACGTCAATCTCAGCGCCAGCCCGTTCACGGACTGCCACAACGTGCAGGCCATGGGCATGATCGCGGCCAGCATCCGGGAAGCCTACTCAAACGGCGGCAACATCGAAGCCAGGGAAAGCATGCTCTACGCTTCGGCCCTGGCCGGGATGGGCTTTTCCAACACGCAGAACGGAGTCATCCACGCCATCGCCATGGCCGTCCCGGCGACGCATCACATCCCCCACGGCGTTCTCGTCGGCGCGTTGGCCCCCATGGGCATCGCCTTCAACTGCCTGGCCAGCCCCGAGAAATACGCCCGGATCGCCGAAACACTCGGCTGCGATGCCGCTGGAAAAAATCTGGACGAGCGCGCACAAAGCGCCGCCGACGGTTTCAAGAGGCTGCTCTTTGATCTTGGCGTCAAGCCTGGCCTTGAAGCCCATGGGGTGAAGCGTGAGGATATTCGGGGCATCGCGGAACGCGCGGCCGCGACGCGGCGACTGATGGGCAACAATCCCCGAAAGGGAACCGCCGATGAACTGGAGAAGCTTATCGAAAGGCATTTCTAGGCAGAAGCGCACTCCGCGCCGACCTTACGCGGCATCATCCGAATAACACGGACAAGGCAACAAGCCTGCCAACGGCGTGCGCCATGTCAGACAATGTCTGCGTCCGGATGCCGGGGCAAGCGCCCCGGCGTCACTTTTTCTGGACCTTCCTGAAAATAGTGCTGCGATCGACCTGGAAAAGATCGGCGACTTTCTGCACCGAACCGTGAACTTCAAGGGCCTGCTGCAGAAAATCCCGCTCGATGTCGGCCATGATGTTCTTCAGCGAGCGCCCGCCGGTCAGGATGTCGTCGGTGTAGCACCGCTCGCGCGCCAGGCCCTCGGAGACGGAGGCGGGAAGGTCGCGCGGGGACACGAGGGTTCCCTTGTGGGTTATGACCAGGCCATGGATCATGTTCTGCAGTTCCCGCACGTTTCCGGGCCATTGGTAGCGTGACAGGATGCCCATGGCGACCTCCATGACGGCCATGCTCTTGCCGTATTTGGAGGCATAATAGCGCAGAAAATGCTCGACCAGGGGCCGCACGTCGTCGGGCCGCTCGCGCAGCGCGGGGATGGTGACCGTGGCCACATTCAGGCGGTAGAAAAGATCGCGGCGAAAGGTCCCCGTCTCCACGCACTCGGCCAGATTCTTGTTGGTGGCGGCGATGATCCGGACGTCCACCTTGCTCGGACGGCTCCCGCCGACGCGCATGATCTCTCCGTCCTGCAAGACTCGCAACAGCCGGGTCTGCATGGACAGCGGCAGCTCGCCTATCTCGTCCAGAAAAACCGTGCCTCCGTCGGCCAGCTCGAAATAGCCGGCCTTGCCCTTGCTCGACGCGCCGGTGAAGGCGCCCGGCATGTAACCGAACATCTCGGACTCGGTCAGGGTTTCGGAGATGCCGCCACAGTCCACCTTGAGAAAGATCTTGTCCTTGCGCGAACTGTGGGCGTGCGTGAGGCGCGCGAAGACATCCTTGCCCACGCCGGTCTCGCCGAGCAACAGCACGGAGGCATCGGTGGGGGCGACGGTCTGAAGCATGTTCACCACGCCCTGCATCACCTCGCTCTCAAAAATCGGGGTCAGCGTCTTGCTGCGCTCCTGGGCGATATAGGCCATCTGCTCATGAAACTGTTCGATCAGATGGCGCTGTTCCTCCATCTGATCGTTGAGGCGCGTGATCATGGTGATATCGCGCACGAAGGTGACCACCAGACGCAGGGCCCCGGAATCATCGAATACGGGAAATCCCGACAGGACCAGCTTCTTCCCGTTCTGCAACTGCTGCACATGGGTGGCGGGCTTGCCGGTGCGAACTATTTCAGGATTCAGGATCTTGTCGAAGACTCCATTCTCGACAAGGGCGCGCACCTGCTTGCCCTGCACCTGCTCCTGCTTGAGCCCGGTGAGCTGCTCGTACATGCGGTTGACACGCAGGGTCACGCCCGAAACGTCCGAGATGAACACTCCATCGGGAAGAGCATCAAGTATGTATTCAAAGTTCTTTGAAAGAAAATCCATGGAACGGTTTGGCATGCAAAAAATCTCTCACGGCTTAAAAAAAAAGGCAACCCTGACGAGCTGCCTTTTCATACAATGCTATGTAAAATAAGAATATGACATCAAAATACCAACATAAATATCAATTTATGACGAAATGAATGATGCATAAATTCAAATCATAAATATTTCATCAATATTACTTAGTCACCTCAACCCTGTCTCCAAGAACGCTCCTGGCAGCATCAATCAGTCTCGGCATGACGGATTTATCCAGAGTGACTTCATCCATGGGCGGAACACGATCGAGAAAATGATATTTCTGTGTCCCAAGACGATGATAGGGAAGCATTTCATAGCGCACATTCGGGAATGGCTCCAGGAACCGCGCAATGGCGAGGATTGCTTCCTCCGAATCATTGAATCCGGGAATCACCGGAGTGCGGGCCAGAATCGTCTTGTTCGGGTCAAGCAGGGCGAGCTTCCTGAAATTGTCGAGAATCCACTCGTTGGAACATCCGGTCTGCGCTTCATGAATCCCGCTGTCCATATGCTTGATATCATACAAGACGTAATTCAGATATTCGGACGCGGCCTCCAGCGTCTTCCATGGAACCATGCCGCACGTCTCCACCGCCGTCTTGATCCTGCGACGACGCGCATCGCGCAGCAAAGCCAGGGCAAACTCGCCCTGCATGAGCGGCTCCCCTCCGGACAAGGTCAATCCGCCGCTGGATCTGGTGTAGAACGCCGCATCCTGCTCGACAACCCTCAGCACGTCATCGACGCTCCGCTCCTGCCCGTAGACGATAAGCCCCTGCGACGGACACGCTTCGGCGCAATTTTTCGGACATCCGTCACAAAGCGTGCGGTCTATGCGCAGCGTGTCGTCGGCCTCCCGTATGATCGCTCCGCGCAGGCAGGCCTGCAGACAGCGCGTGCATTTGGAGAACGTGAGGCAACGACCGGCATTGAAGGCCAACTCGGGTTCGCTTTTTTGCGACTCGGGATTGCTGCACCAGTTGCAGGACAGGGGACACCCCTTCAGAAACACGATGGTCCGAATCCCGGGGCCGTCGTGCACGGAATATTTCTGGATGTTGAACACCAGACCTTTCTTCTTTTTGTCTTCTAGCGCGCTCATGAGACTCCTCGATGGTTTACGCGATGGGGAGGACCGGCGGGCGGTCCCGGCGCCAATTCCTGGGGCGGAAAAAGGTCAGGGGGCCGAAGCCCCCTGTTTTTTTAGATGTCTCCATGCTCCGTACGGGCGATGAGGTCGTCCTGAAGGTCGGGGGAGAGATCCACGAAGTAGGCGCTGTAACCTGCGATGCGCACGATCAGGTTGCGGTACTTCTGCGGGTCCTTCTTGGCCGCGATGAGGGTGTCGCGGTTGATGACGTTGAACTGCACGTGCCATATCTTCAGGTCGCAGAAGGTGCGGATGAAGGATACGAGCTTTTCCGTGCCCTGCTCGCCCTCGATGCACTTGGGAGTGAACTTGATGTTGAGCATACGGGCCGCGCGGTCGCGCATGCCGTAGTTCTTGGTGTTGTAGTTCGAGAGCAGGATGGCGGTGGGCCCGTTCACATCCGCGCCGTGGGAGGCAGAGGAGCCGTCGGACAGCGGAGTGTACTGCTTGCGTCCGTTGGGAGTCGCGCTGACGACCTTGCCGAAGGGCACGTGGGAGGTGAAGGGCACGTAGCGCACGTCGTTGTGCATGCCCAGATCCTTGCTGTACTTGCCGCCGTATTCAACGGAAATCCTGTCGATTTCACGACCGATGCTGTCGGCATAGGGATCGTTGTTGCCGTAGCAGGGAGCGCTGCGCAGCAGGGCCTCGATATCCTCGTGCCCTTCGAAGTTGGCGTCGATGGCGTCGATGATCTGCTGCATGGTCAGCTTCTTGTCCTCGAAGACCAGCTTCTTGATGGCCGCGAGGGAGTCCACGACAGTGCCGAGTCCCATGTATTCGAAGTAGCCGAGGTTGATGCCCTCGGGGATCTGCTCCTGATGCAGGTCGATGCAATGCTTCATGCACAGGTCGTGCATGGCCGAGCCCATGGGCTGGGCGAAGCAGGTCGCGCGGATCTTGTTGATCTTGTACTGCTGCACGAAGGCGGCGCGCAGGAAAAGCAGGTGCTGCTGCACGTATGCGTTCCAGAACTCCTCCCAGGTGGCGAACGTGGTCGGATCGCCGGTCTTCAGGCCGAGCTCGGCATCGCCGTATTTCTTCATGCGGCCGTTGCGCAGCACCATTTCCACGGCGGCGGCGAAGTTGATGTACGCGCCGCCCGATGTGTAGGTGTCGCGGTTGGGCATACGCGCCTCGGTGCAGCCGGATACTGCGTAGTCATAGGCCTCGGCGAAGGTCGCGCCCTTGGAAACGTACAGCGGCACGATCTCCTCGTCGTTGATCAGCTTGGGGAAGCCCGAGCCGTCCTTGATGGTCTCGGCCACGTCCCACAGGTAGCTCTCGGGGGAGCGGCTGTGGATGCGGGCTGCAAGGTCAGGGTAATGCAGCGGGAATTCGCGCTTGGACTTCAGAATCAGGTGCGTCAGGTCGTTGGTGGCGTCACGTCCGTCCGGGGTCTGGCCGCCCACGGTCACCGCTTCCCAGTGCGCGTAGCCTTCGTTGAAGGCGCCGCCCGTGGGAGAGATGTACATGTCGATGAATTCGGCCATGCCGACCCACATGCACTCCAGAAGCTCCATGGCCTGCTCTTCGGTCAGCTTGCCCGCCTCGACATCCTGGGCGTAGTAGGGGTAAAAATACTGGTCCATGCGACCGTTGGAGATGGTCGTGCCGGTCTTCTGCTCGATGCGGGAGAACATCTGCGTGAACCACTGGCTCTGGCAGGCTTCCCAGAAATCACGGGCGGGCTCGCCGGGAACACGCTCGGCATTTTCGGCCATGCGGATCAGCTCCGCCTTGCGGGCCGGGTTGGTTTCCTTCTCCGCCACTTCACGGGCCAGCACGGCATGGCGCTTGGCCCAATGCACGATGGCATCGCAGACGATGACGATGGCTTCGAGGAAAGGCCTCTTCTCGCAGTTGTCCTTGGGGCTGAGCGGATCGAGGGCGTCCAGCTTCTCTTCGGCTTCGCGCTTGATGTCGTTGAAGCCGCGCTTCAGAATCTTCTCGAAGTCATGCACCCACTGGATGGAGGAACGGAACGAGGCGGTCTCGTTGACGATGAAGCGGGACATGAGCCCTTCCGGATCGTCGTAGGTCAGCTTGTGAACTTCCTCGGGCAGGGCGGCGTTGAGCTTCTCGTGGAAGGTCTTGCCCTTCCAGAAGGGAGCGATCTGCTCGACGACAATCTTTGCGTCCTCGGGAGTGATGGTCGCGGGAGACTGCTTACGAGTGGGCAGGTCGCGCACTGCGATATCCAGAAAGTCACCATCGAGTTCAGGATAGAGAATGCCGTAGCGGCCGTCGAAACCGGCGCGGCCCAGCAGAAGCTGATCTTCCTGAACGTAAACAGTCATGTTTTCGGCGATATGCTTCAGAGCCTTTGCCCAGCGCAGAACAAGAGGCTGTCCTTCAGTCTCTTGCATCGACTGCGTGAAATACAAGGCACGCTCAATATCGATGCGGGGTTTCTGTCCGTCAAATTTTTCCAGGAGCTTGAAGACACGACTGTGGGTCTTTCTGAATTTATCTTCCTTACCTTCAATCTGATTATAAAGGCGTTCTTCCTGAGGCGACATGCATCCACAAGTAAAGCGAGTCATGTTCTTACTCCTGATCTAAGTTTATTGATTGAATCTTATGAGAACTTAAATCCCGAAAAGTAGTCATCAGACTATTCTTAGCATCGTACTCAATTCTTCTTTTCACAGATATGCTTCGGGATTATTGAACTGTCTGCTCCTGAGCATTCTTTGTGCCAAACCTCATAACTAGATGAAAAGACACACTTTCCGGGATTATGGCGCCTTCCCGGTCTTTTGAGAAAAAAATAACGAAACGCACCTGTCGCAAATTTGCAACAATGCATGGAAAAACTTCTTTTGAGGTAAAAAAAGGGTTGCAAATTTGCGACGAGATGCTCAAAATTTACTACCAAAACGGTCGCAAAAACCCGAAGCCAACTTGAAGAGCTTACGAATGACACCGCTTTGTGATTTAATTCTCAAAAGCAGCGCATCTGACAAGAACCCTTCCCAGTAGTTGCAAATTTGCAACAACACCTCCCCAGCCCTGCCGCATTTATGCACTGCACAAACCCAAACACTTGAATTTAAATGATTTTAATGTGTCGCACTTTTATTTAACGGCTTTTTTCTTGGCATGCATTCTGCTTTTGGGTGTCCAATACCCGTGACCAGAGGGCGACAGCCGGAAACATTGCCAGGCAGTGCTGGTCAAAACTCAACACTTTCGGAGGAATACATGAAGAAGATCGTTTTAGCCGCGTTGGGCCTCATGGCCGCAGTAGCTTTGACCGGCCCCATCGACACGGCCCATGCCGGCAAACCCCTTACCTTGCGCATTGGCCATCCCATGGCCCCTGGCAACAATGTCACCCTGGGTCTCGAGAAGTTCAAGGAACTGGTAGAAGCCAAGAGCGACAAGAAGATAAAGATTCAGATCTTCGGCAGCGCCCAGCTCGGCAGCGACCGCGTGACCACGGAAGCGGCCCAGGCCGGCACTCTGGACATGTCCTCCTGCTCGTCCCCGAACATGGCCAGCTTCGGCAAGGCCTACATGGCTCTGGACCTGCCCTACATCACCTCTCCCAAATATCAGCAGAACCTCTACAAGGCGCTCGATGAAGGCGAGCTCGGCCAGGAACTGGAAAGAATTTCCAACGAAATCGGCCTGACCACCATAATGTACAGCCAGTACGGCTACCGCAACTTCGTCAGCACGAAAAAGCCCCTGAGAACCGTGGCCGACCTCGCCGGTCTCAAGGTCCGCACCACTGACTCCCCTGTCGAGGTCGAGGTGGCCAAGGCACTGGGCATGAACCCCGCTCCCGTGGCCTGGGGCGAAGTCTACACTGCCTTGCAGCAGGGCACCGTTGACGCGGAAGGCAACACCTTCTCCCTGCTCAATGACGCCAAGCACACCGAAGTGCTGAAGTACGCCATGGACTCCAACCACAACTACAGCATGCATATCCTGCTCATGAACAAGAAAAAGTACGACAGCATGACGCCGGAACAGCAGAAGATCATCCGCGAAGCCGCCCACGAAGCCCTCGTATGGCAGCGCGGCATCACCGACGAGCTCGAAAAGAAAGCCTGGGACGCCTTCAAGGAAAAGGGCATCGAAGTGACCATCCTGAGCGACGAGGAACGTGCCAAGCTGAAAGAACTGACCGCCCCCGTGCGCGACGAGTTCGCCAAGCAGGTGCCCGCAAACCTGCTGCAGTTGATCATGGACACCCAGAAGTAATTGAACCGTTCACCTGCCGCCGGACAACTCTCACTCTCCGGCGGCAGGCGGTTCCTGAATTTTTCAAAAGGAAAGAAGCATGCCTGTTCACCGCCTAGCCCAAGACTGGCCGATCGGTGCAGCCCGCTGCGGCAAGGCATAGGGAGATGACATGGAACAGAATATCAACTGCGGCACACTTCCGTTGAGCGTAGTGGACTCCGCCCCCGAAACCAGAAACATCTGGAACTGGATCGACGAGAATTTCGAAAAGATCTTTCTCGTAACCGGCCTGCTGGCGATCATACTTTTCATCACGTTCCAGACGACATACAGATACATTATCGTCCACTTTGCCAGCTCTGCGGGCGCTGCGGTATGGACCGAGGAACTGTCCAGGTTTGTCTTCATCTGGATCACCTACCTTGCCCTGGCCGTCGCCATCAGAAAACGCAGCTCCATCCGCATCGACATCATCTATGATCGGCTCCCGGCTCGGTTGCAGAATGCGAGCTGGATCGTCGTAGAGGTCTTCTTCCTGATCCTCACCCTGACCATCTGCTGGTTCGGCTGGACTCAGATCGAACGACTCAGGGAATTCCCGCAGGTTACCACCGCGCTGAGAATTCCTTACATCATTCCCTACATGATCCTGCCGCTGGGCTTCGGGCTCATGGCCCTGCGCCTGTTGCAGAACCTGGCCGCACAGGTGAAGATATGTGGTCCCCTGGACACTTTCCTCGCCCTGGTTTCCGCCGCCGCCGTCATCGCTCCCGCCGTGCTGGCCGAATACATCGAGCCCCTGCCGGCCCTGTTCGGCTACTTTGCAGTCCTTTGCTGCATAGGGGTTCCCATTGCCATCTCACTGGGCCTGTCCACCCTGGCCACGGTCATCTGCGCCGATACCCTGCCCATCGAATACCTGGCCCAGACGGCCTTTGCTTCCATCGACAGTTTTCCCATCATGGCCATCCCGTTCTTCATCGCCGCTGGCGTATTCATGGGTGCGGGCGGCTTGTCGCAACGGCTGCTCGCCCTGGCCGACGAAATGCTCGGAGGACTCTACGGCGGCATGGCCCTGGTCACCGTCGCCACCTGCATGTTTTTCGGAGCCATCAGCGGCTCCGGCCCAGCCACCGTCGCCGCCATCGGCGCGCTGACCATCCCGGCCATGGTCGAACGCGGTTACGACAAGTTCTTTGCCGGCGCCATCGTCGCGGCGTCGGGAGCCATCGGCGTGCTCATCCCCCCGAGCAACCCCTTTGTCGTCTACGGCATCTCCGCCCAGGTCTCCATCGGCGACCTCTTCATCGCAGGCATCGTGCCCGGCATACTGACGGGCCTGGTACTCATGGGGTATTCCTACTTCTACGCCAGGGCCCGCAACTGGCGCGGAGAAGCGCGCAAAAGAACCATGGCCTCCCTCTGGGCCGCCGTCTGGGACGCCAAGTGGGCGCTCATGGTTCCGGTCATCGTCCTGGGCGGCATCTACGGCGGCATCATGACCCCCACCGAAGCCGCCGCAGTAGCCGCATTCTACGGACTCATCGTCGGAGTCTTCGTCTACAGGGAAATCAACGTCCGCAGACTGGTGAACTGCTGCGTCGAAGCCTGCGAAACATCGGCGACCATCATCGTGCTCATGGCCATGGCCACGCTCTTCGGCAACATCATGACCCTGGAGGACGTGCCCGGCACCATCGCCCGAGCCATCCTCAGCTTCACCGAAAGCAAGATCGTCGTGCTGCTGCTCATCAACGTGCTGCTGCTCATCGTCGGCACCTTCATGGAGGCCCTGGCCGCCATCGTCATCCTCACGCCGATCCTGCTGCCCGTGGTCACGGGCGTGGGCGTCTCGCCCCTGCACTTCGGCGTCATCATCGTCGTCAACCTGGCCATCGGCTTCATCACCCCGCCCGTGGGCGTGAACCTCTTCGTGGCCAGCGGCATCTCCAAGGCCAAGCTGGAGTACCTGTCGCGAGCCGTCATGCCCATGCTGGCGCTCATGATCCTTGTGCTCCTCGTGGTGACCTACATCCCCGAAGTGCCGCTCTTCTTCATCTCGAAATAACGCACCCGCAACAAATGCCGCCGGACATTCCGGCGGCACTTTTCAAACCCGGCTGACGCACCCGTCAGGCCCGGATAAGGAGACTTTGTCCATGAAAATCATTGATTTCCGTTTCCGCCCCAACACTCCTGAAATAATCAACGGCATTAAAAACAGCGCCATGTTCAAGGCAGCCTGCAAGGCCATCGGGTTCGACGCCCGCCAGGCCCAGCCCCTGGACGAGATCGTGGCCGATCTTGACCGGCGCGGTGTCGAGCGCGCGGTCATCACCGGCCGCGACTGCGAAACCACCTACGGCTCCCCGGCCAACAACGGGAGCGTGCTGGAGTTCTGCAAGGCCTATCCCGAAAAATTCATCGGTTTCTGGGGCATCGATCCACACAAGAAAATGGCCGCCGTGCACGAAATTGTCAGGGCCGTCGAAGAGCTCGGCATGAAGGGCATCGCCATCGACCCCTACCTGGCCCACATCCCGGCCTGCGAGGCCCGGTACTATCCGCTGTACACCAAGTGCGCGGAACTGAACCTGCCCGTATTCGTGACCATGGCCCCTCCGCCGCAGGTTCCCGGCGCCATCATGGACTACGCCGATCCCCGTCACGTGGACCAGGTCGCCCGCGATTTCCCCGAACTGACCATTATCATGAGCCATGGCGGCTATCCGTACGTCAACGAAAGCGTCTACGCCTGCCTGCGCAACGCCAACGTCTACATGGATTTCTCGGAATACGAGCGCGCGCCCATGGCCGACGTTTTCGTGCAGGCCATGAGCACCATCATCCAGGACAAGGTCGTCTTCGCCAGCGCCCACCCGTTCATCGAACTCGAAGACGCGCTTGACGCCTACGCATCCTTCCCCCTGAGCGACGAAGTACGCCGCAAGGTCATGTACGAAAACGCAAGCCGCATCCTGGGCCTTCACCGCAGCTAGCCCCTTCCTGAAGCCCCCTGGGAATGACGCCACGGCGCTTCCCAGGGGCTCAAAGAGCGAACTGCCGGCGCAACCACAATCCTTTTGAGACCATCCGAACCTTCCTTAAAGTGCCATGAGCGTGGCGCTGTACTTCACTACGACTTTTTACAGGCGAAATGACTTAGACCAGAACCAACCATATAGAATATAAAAAGCACTGAAATAAATTGAAAAATACTTAAAAGAATAATAACTTAAAATTTATTATTTATTATAAGCACACAATTATAATAAGTTCAAAATGTTCTTGAAACACATAAACTTTAATACTCTTTAGGAACGTTCGATGAAAAAAAAACGCAGCTTGCAAATTCTTATGGTAGGCTTCACTGCAGCTATCGTTACTCTTGTTTTGAGCGGACTTGGAGCCATGGACTACATCCGTGAACGATCAGAACTGACATCATCACTGGATCAGGACATGCAAATCATCTCCGGAAGATTGGCTGTAAACCTGATTGCACCGCTCTGGGACATGAATGCGGATGGAGCCAAGGGCGTCCTGGAAAGTGAAATGACCAATCGGAATCTTTACGCCGCAACGATCATGCACAAGGACAAGCTCATTACCGGAGTGGTGCGGGATGAAGCCTGGAATACCGTCTCTCTTGAGAGTCTCGTGGAGCCTGGGAACTATGAAACAATCACGATTCCTCTGGTTTACGAGAAAAACGGCAAAAAGACCGACTTGGGCGAACTCACACTGTTCATGAGCAAAAGGTTCCTGAACGAGACGCTTCGCGAGACACTGCTGGCCACGATACTGCGCGTCATCGTGGTGGACGCCATACTGGTCCTTGGCATCGTGTTTTTCGTTCGGCGCACTATCACGCGCTCACTGCAGGGAATGATTGCCATGCTCAAGGATATCGCGGAGGGCGAAGGCGATCTGACCAGGCGCCTTGAAGACAAATCCGGAACGGAAATCCAGGAACTTGCGGACTGGTTCAACATATTCATCGATAAAATCCGAGCCATTATCGCCGAAGTGGTGGACAACGCCCAGCGCCTTGAAAAGTCTGCCCAAAACCTTCTGCAACTCTCCTCCACCCTTTCAACATCCGCCGAGGCAATGACCGGACAATCGAATAGCGCCTCGACATCATTGAACTCCATGAGCGGCAACATGAATTCCGTGGCTTCCGCGATGGAAGAGTTCGCGGTCAATATCGGCACGGTGGCCGCTTCTTCCGAGGAAATGAGTTCAACCATTCATGAAATTTCGCAAAACACCGCCAAGGCCAAGGACATCACGGGAAATGCGGTGCTCAAATCCACCGAGGCTTCAGCCAGAGTCAACGAACTCGGCAACGCCGCGCAGGAGATCAGCAAGGTCACCGAAACCATCACGGCCATATCCTCCCAGACCAATCTCCTGGCCTTGAACGCAACCATCGAAGCCGCCCGGGCCGGAGAGGCAGGGCGCGGCTTTGCTGTTGTGGCAAATGAAATCAAGGAATTGGCCATGCA
Source organism: Desulfomicrobium macestii (assembly GCF_014873765.1). Taxonomy (NCBI): domain Bacteria; kingdom Pseudomonadati; phylum Thermodesulfobacteriota; class Desulfovibrionia; order Desulfovibrionales; family Desulfomicrobiaceae; genus Desulfomicrobium; species Desulfomicrobium macestii. Next base: position 26,608 of record NZ_JADBGG010000019.1, read on the forward strand.
AACCGCTCGGGCCACCGAGGAAATCCGGGAGAAAATCCAGGGCATTCAGAGCGCAACCGGAACCACTGTCGGCGAAATACATCATATCAGCCAGATCGTCGGCGACGTCGACCAGATCGTGGCCACCATTGCAGCGGCTGTCGAAGAACAATCCGTGACGACCCGCGATATCGCCGACAACGTTGGGCAAGCGTCCCAGGGCGTCAAGGAGGTGAACGAAAATGTTGCCCACGCGGACACTGTTACTCGTCAAATTGCACGAAGCGTTGACGATGTCAGCGGCACTTCAGGGGACATCTCCAACATGGCCGGGACAGTGCAGGAAAATTCCGAAGCATTGAGCGCTCTGGCGAAAAGCCTGAACTCTCTTGTCGGCAAGTTCAAAATCTGAAGGCCAAGGAGATCTCCATACCAAGGGGAATCCCAGGCATGATGATAAATCCAGTTTATCCATTCAACACGTTAACGTAACAACATGGAGGAAGAATGAAAAAGATCGCATTATTATTTCTTGCGGCGTGCATGCTCATCCCGGCAATAGGCATGGCAGCTCCGGAGTACACATTTGTCCGCATTGAAAACCTTCCAGAACAGGAGATCGGCGAACGCCTTCTCAAGGAAGTCTACAAACGCGCCGGAATTGAGATCGAAGTCGAAGCCATGTCCGGGGTCCGCGCCCTGGAAGCTGCGAGCTCCGGGGAAAAAGACGGCGAGGCCCTGCGCATCTGGAGCGTCGGCGAAAAATATCCTTCGCTGATTCGCGTTCCAACGCCACTGTCCGCGCTCACGACCCAGGCATTTGTCAGGAAAGACAGCAACATCACAATTTCAAGTCCTGACGAGCTCAAAAAATTCTCCATTGCCATCACGCGTGGCGTAGCCCACACCAAGGACATCACAGCCGGCCTGGAAAATGTGCACGAGGTGCCAAGCGAAGATTTGCTCATGCCTTTCGTCCAGGCAGGCCGCGCCGAAGTGGCCCTCACCAGCCTTGAAAACGGCATGGTCATCCTCAAAAATGCAGGGATCAATGACGTGATTCCCGTGGAAAAACCGCTCAAGGTTCATCCGCTCTACCATTATGTCCATGAAAAGAATAAGAATCTGGTGGAAAAGATCGATGCAGTAATCAAGGAAATGACTGCTTCCGGCGAACTTGAAAAACTTCAGAAACAGTACGCCGCAGACATTCTCAATAATTAGAAAGCTAAAAAGGGAGGCACCATGGCGGATAAGCCTGAAGCCTCCCTTTTTTACATCCGAAAATAAACCAAACATCACGTGTAATAATTTATAAATATTACAATACGACGCTACAAAAAAAAGAATAAGCCCCATTATTCAAGGAAATGACGACTTCTTCGTAATTATCTATTTCAAGATATTTCAGTATAAAGATTAAAATCAGACCGCATAAATATAAGAATTACAACATTAACATTCACTCATTACGACACAATAAAACATAAAAAAATAATAATAAAGTCAATTTATTGCTTTCAAATTATTAAATAAGGACTCTGTGTGAGAATGATAATTTCTCTTGCCTTGTTTATTTTATGCCATAATTTTGCACTTGCCGGGGGAAATTATACATTTGTTCGAATAGAATCACTCGCGGAACAGGACATTGCTGAAAATATTCTGAAACATATTTACAAAAAATCAGGGATGGACATCAATATAATTTCATTTCCAGGAAAGAGAGCGAACCTGGAAGTGACAACAGGGCGTGCAGATGGAGAGACCTCGCGCATATATAATTACGGCGAAATCAACACAGCCCTTATCAGAGTACCTACGCCATACGGAACTCTCAAAACTACCGCTTTTGCTCCACGTGAAAAAAAATTGGTCATCAAATCGATTGACGACCTGAAAAATTTCAGAATAGCCATCGTTCGCGGAGTCCAGCACACTGCGGACATTACCAAAGGCATGCAGAACATTGCGATCTTGAACGATATTTGCGCAATGATGATGTTCGTCAAAGTGGGCCGCGCCGACATTGCGTTGACCAACACCCTGGCAGGAATCGGCGCCCTGAAAAAACTGAAGATGGACGACATCGTCGCTGTAGGCACGTTGGAAGAACTGGATCTGTATCACTATCTCATCCCAAAACACCGAAACATGGTCCCGGTTGTCGATGCGGCAATCCGCGAAATGATCGCGACCGGAGAACTCGAAGAACTTGAGCAGCGGTATGAAAGGCAATATCTGGAAAATATCAGATAGCCCCGAGGCACGACCTGGAACAGCGCCTTCCCGTTCCCGGTTGAGAGACTGCACAAGCCCTAACACCCGAACCGAGCAGAGCTCCTCACATGAATATCGACTTTTCACACGCCTTTCTCACCACCATGTTCGGCTGGCTCCTTGGCGGCTTCGTCAACGGCATCGTCGGCTTCGGCGCGGCCCTGGTGGCCATGCCCATCGTGGCGGCTGGACTCGACATGCAGCTGGCCGTCTCCACCTGCGGGCTGGTGGTCCTTTCGCTCAACGTCCAGATGGCCTGGAATTACCGGCAACACCTTGACTCCTGCGGCATCCGCGCCCTGTTTCTGGGCGGACTGCCCGGCGCCGTCAGCGGCGTGCTGATACTGAAAAACGTCCCGGAATCCGGATTGAAACTCGGGCTTGGCGCCCTGCTCGTGGCCTATTCGATCTGGGGCCTGAGCGGCACGCAAGTGAACAAGCGGAAGCTGGCCGCGCCTTGGGGCATGCTGGCCGGATTCCTCTCCACGGGCCTCGGCACGGCCTTCGGATTCAACGGCCCGCCCCTGGCCGTGTATCTGTCCCTGCGCGGCGGCACGCAGCAGCAGATCAAGGCCGCCCTTGGCGCGTTCTTCATCGTCAGCGGCCTCTTCATCGTCGCGGCCCACGCCTTGGCGGGGCTGTACAGCGCGCACTCATTGACGCTCCTCGCGGTGGCCCTGCCTTCGGTATCCATCGGCGCGTGGGCGGGGATGCGCGTTTCCGGACGGATGCGGGATCTTATTTTTCAGCGGATACTTTTCCTGATGATCCTCATCATGGGTTTGAACATGGCCGTGAAGGCGCTTGGCGCATAATTCACGCCTGCGTGACCTGCCGTGCCCATGGCCTGCCGTGTCCTTGCCCTTCCGTTTCAATGGACGCGACACTGGCCAGCCGAAAAAAACTTGGATAGATGCCGGCCATGAACACGAAACCCGGTCTTTTCCCCGCCTCGCCCTGCTCCGCCGCCGACCTGCCCATCGATGCCGATGGTCGCATCTATCATCTTCAGATCACACCCGAGCAGCTCGCGCCGGACATCCTGCTGGTCGGCGACCCTGGTCGGGCCGAATTCATCGCCCGGACCTTCCTGCACGACCTGGAGGTCGAGCGGGAGCACCGGGGCCTGGTCACGGCCACGGGCACGTCCCGCGCCACAGGGGGCCGGGCCACGATCATCTCACCCTTGCGGACCACCGTTGCGACTTCGGGCATGGGCACCCCTTCCCTTGAAATCGTGCTCAACGAGCTGGTGGCGCTCTGCGAAATCGACTTCGCCACGCGCACGCCCAAGCCGCTCTTCCCCAGGCTGCACATCATCCGGGTCGGAACTTCCGGGGGCCTGCAGGCGTCGACGCGGCTCGGCACATCCATCATCACCGCCTACGCGTTAGGCATGGACAACACAGGCCTCTTCTACGAAACGCCCTGCCCGGACCAGACCTGCGCGCGCCTGGAACAGGAACTGGCGCACGTGATCGAGAAGGCGGCCAGGCCGGACTCGCGGTTCCGGGGAAAAATCCACCCCTACGTCTCCCGCGCCGAACCGGCTGTGGTCCGAGCGCTGACACAAGCCGCACAGGAACTTGGAGTTGCCGCCAGAACAGGCCTCACGGTCTCAAACAGCGGTTTTTTCGTGCCTCAAGGCCGCGACATCTCACGGCTGCGCCCAAGCACGCCGGAGCTGGACAGAATTTTCAGCGAATTCGATCCCGGTCTGGACGGAATGCGGGTCGAGAACATGGAAATGGAAGCAAGCTTTCTGCTGCACTTTCTCGGCGGGCTGGGGCACTGGGGAGGGGCAATCTGTCCGGTCATCGCAAACAGGCGCCACAACACCTTCGATCACGATTACCTGACCGCCATCGAGGGCGCGACAAAGACGGCGCTATTGGCCCTGGCCGCGCTTTCAACGCGTCGGGATTCAGCATTGCGGGACTAGAATGACGGAGTGGATCCCCGCCTGCGCGGGGATGACTTGCGGGCAGGCGGGGAGCGCGAATCAAGAGCGGTCCATGTCTGAATTTGGCTCAAAACGAACCAAAACATTACGAACAGCCTGTCAGGGTACACCGCAAACAAAAGTCGTCAGCCCCTTGAAGAAGGGGATCCATGAATTTTTAAGTATCTGAAAATAAAGAATTATCCTGATGGATAAATGATGTCTGCGGGGCTCTTGCGACTTTTGAAGTGGCCTTGGCTACGGCTCGGGCGAACAGGCCGTGATCGACCTCACGCCCGCGTCGACGCAGATTCTGAGGATGTCCTGCAAGGCGGCATCCTCACGCTTGGGGGAGGGAAAAAGGGCCAGGATGTCCTGCTCCCGCAGAGCCTGGGCTTCCTCCACGGTTTTTTGCAGCACCTCGTCGCAATAGGCCGATGCGCAGACAAGGCCGTCGCCGGGGATGTTGGTCAGAAAACCCACATCAATGATCCTGCCGTCGCGCACGGCCACGAAGATCTCCACGAACCGGCCGCAATCCTCCCAGCGCCCGGCCTGACAGGCCCAGCCGGGCATTCCCAGATGCGGGGGATCGAAGGCGCGCAGTTCAAGATCTTCAAGGCTCAAGCTCATCGTCGATTCTCGGAGTTTTTGCGGTTTATGAAGTCAAAATTGTCCGGCAGCGATCGGCTCGGGCTGCGCTTCCTTCCGCCCAGCATGAACAGCGACAACACCAATCCCAGAAAGCCTGCCAGTAAAAACAGTGTGCCAATCTCTTCCATGATTATCCTTGATTTGTAGCCTGTCCGGCGGGCCTTACGCAACCTTGTCGGATTTCTCCGACATGATCACATGCCTGCCGGACCATGTTCGAGCATGAAGCGAATGAGCCCGGAGGTGGTGCCGATGCCAAGTTTGCGCATGGCCCGGGTGCGATAGGTGCTGGCGGTCTTGACGCTGACGCCCATGGCTTGGGCGATGGCGGTCATGGTTTCGCCTTGTGCGAGCCTGCGCGCCACGTCGCGTTCCTGACGGGACAGGGTGTCCATGATCGTGGCCGGCCTGCGCGAGTCGAGCAGCGAGGGGTTGACGTAGATGCCCCCGTCCAGGATGGCGGTCATGGCCTCTTCGAGCTCTTCGGGGGCGGAATTCTTGCTCAGATATCCGCGCGCGCCCATGCTCAGGCACCTTTGGGCGTATTCGATCTCATGATGCATGCTGAGCATGATCACGGGCAATCCGGGATCATGCTCTCGTGCGAACTCCAAAAAATCGAGACCGCTTCCGTCGGGCAGTGAAATGTCCAGAATGACGAGATCAAAACGCGTGTCCCCGAGGACCAGACGCGCCTCATGCAGGGTGCCGGCTTCCGAGAATTCACAGTCCGGAAAACGGTCGATGATGATGTTCATGGTGCCGCGCCGCACCACCGCATGGTCGTCCACTATGAGCAGTCGCATGAGCCACTCTCCCCGGTCAGGGGCACCCTGACCAAAATTTCCGTTCCACCCTTGGGCAGCCGCGCGATGGCAAGACTGCCGCCCGCCAGCCGGACCCGCTCGCGCATCCCCAGCAGCCCCAACGACCCGGACGACTCGGCCTGGTCCGAAGTTATGCCCCGGCCATTGTCAGCCACGCGCATCACGAACTCGCCATCCCCGGCCTGCACGCTCACATGCAGGCGGCTGCAACCCGAGTGCCGCGCGGCATTGGTCAGGCACTCCTGCAGCACCCGGTACATGGCGGTGGCCAGATCGCCTGGCAGGTCGGGGAGATGGCCGAGCTGCTGGTCAACGCGAAGCCCGGAGGCCTGCGCGAAGGTCCGGATCTGCCAGGCCACGGCTTCGACGAAACCCAACTCGTCGAGCATGGGCGGACGCAGCTCCCGCGAAATGCGGCGCACCGTTTCAAGGGTCCCGGCCACCAGGGCGCGCAACTCCGCGAGCTGGGCGAGCCGCCCGTCGTCCGGGTCATGAAAGGAGCGTTCGAGGCGATGCAGGCCCATGTTCATGGCGGTCAGATCCTGCCCCAGAATATCGTGTATCTCGCGCGAGATGTGCGCACGCTCCTTCTCGATGCGGTCCTGCAGGTATCCGGAGAGGGCGCGGTATCTCTCGCGGGAAAGTTCCAGCTCGGCCGTGCGCTCGCGGACCCGCTCCGCAAGGTTCTGCCTGGCCTGGTCCAGGCAGATGCGGGTCTGCACCCGTTCCGTCACGTCCCGCAAGGACAGGCGCCAGCCCTGAAAACGACCGCGCGGATCAAAGACCCGGGTCGTTTCCTGGGACAGCCAGATACGGGTTCCATCCCGGCGGCAAATGCGAAAATCCATGGCCGGGATATCCTGTGCATGGCCGGTATCCATGGCCTGTCGCCATTTCACAAAATCATCGGCGTCGATGATCCGCGCGAAAAAATCCGCATCGCGCAGCGCTTCCCCGGCCGGATAGCCCGTCACCCGCAGACAGGACGGAGAGACATAGCGCAGCGGGCCGCCAGCCTCCATCCAGATCTCCAGATCATAGGTGAAATCTGCCACCGTGCGATACATGTGCAGCAGCGTTCGTTGGCGGGACCTGAGGCGCGGAATCAAAAGGCGGGATTTCATGGGTACCGTATGGATCAGAAGCGGCCGGGAAGCAAGCCCGGCCGCTTCCAAATCGCGGCGGCAAAAGCGCACCGGGCCTTGGCGATCGGTCACGGTGCTCAAAGATCGAATTCCCCGGCTCGTTCGGGCTGATAGACAATCTCCTCGATCCGCACCCGCAGCATTCCTCCGCCGGGTCTTGGCCACTGGATTTCATCGCCGATGGACAGCCCGAGCAGTGCGCTGCCCACCGGGGCCAGGATCGAAATCGTCGAGCCCGGCGCGTCGGCGGGACCGCTGGAACCGGGATAGACGAGCGTAAGACAGAACTCCTCTCCGGCGGGCATGAGCTTGAATTTGACGGTGGAGTTCATGGTCACCACGGTGGGCGGCACATTTTTCGGGTCGACGATGATGGCGCGGTCCAGCTCGTCCTCAAGATCGGCTTTGCCCGCAAATCCCCCCTTCGGCAGGGAGTCGAGAAGTATTTCAAGACGCTCGGCGTCAAGAGAGGTTATGGTGATACTTGGTTTTCTGTTCATGATTGTCCTTATGCACTCATTCTTTTTTTTGGCGCGTAGCGCATGCAGTCAACACAGATAAATCCGTGTTCATGCGACAGGCAGCGCGCGAAAGAAGACATTCGTCCGGAAAGATGAAAATCGTCAAGCTTGACAGAATATTCTTACAAATCGATTTCATTTTCTTGAAAAAAAAGCACTCGAATAAAAAATATGACGCACATATAATTTCATGTTGAAATAATTTTTCCGACAAATAATTCATCTCATTTTTTTTACTTTGCAATAAAACACGCATTTCTTTGAGAAAGGTTCTTGAAAACTGATTTTTGATAAAAAACGTCCAAGACAAAACAACCAGACTTGCATGAATGTAAAAATGCGTATAGTAGATCGCCATCTTTTGAATCCGGCATTCCCTGGGGGAGGCTTCCGCGCGGAAGCCTCCCCTTCGCTTTGCCCCTAACGGCTTGCCCGACGCCGAATCCCTGCCGAGGAGGAAACCATGGCCTTTCGAATCACAAACAGCCCCACTGCCAAAACCCGGCAGTTTCATCAGCGCATCTGAATCTGAATACCCTTGCAGCAATTGCCTTGGGGGGGGGATGCGTCGATGGCGCATCCCCCTTTTTGTTGCCCGAAAATCAACTAAAAACATCGACAGGAGCCTGAAATGCTGGATCTTTCCGTAAAAAAACCGGAGGCGCTTCTGCCTACCGACATCTTCTTCCAGACCCCCTACTGGGCGCAGGTCAAATCCCGGCAGGGATTCAAGCCCCTGGCATTCGACCTGGAATCCAGGAAATGCGGAGATGTCCTGGTGCTCTTGCAGCCCTTGGGCGACAAGAAGGTCGCCGTGGTCCCCCAGGGGCCGGAGTACGCTCCCGATGAGGAAAACTACGGCCCGTTTCTCGAGGATTTCTCCCTGGCTCTGGGCAAGGAACTGGGGCCTGAGGTGGCCTTCATCCGCTACGACCTGCCATGGAAGTCTCTCTATGCCGACGAGATGAGAAAGCGGGAATGGACCGCGTTTCCGGAGCCCAGAATCAGGGAGATGCGCATGAACATGGGCACCCGGCACTGGAATATCCGCAAAGCGTTCACGGATCTGACCGTGGCCAGCTCACTGGTGGTGGATCTCGACGGAAACGACGATGCGCTCCTTGCGCGCATGAAGGCCAAGACCCGCTACAACATAGGCCTGGCACAGCGCAAAGGCGTAACGGCACGCACGGTCAGCGCGGAGAACCTTCCGGAATTTCACGCCCTGTACTGCCAAACCGCGCAACGCAACGGGTTTGCGCCGTGCAGCTTCGAGAACTTCGCGGCCCTTTTCAAATGCCGACTGGCCGCAAGGGGCAATTCGGAGCTTGTCTTTCTGCTGGCCGGCCACGGGAAGGACAATCTGGCCGGGGCCATCATTGGCATCTCGGGCAAGGCGGCCAATTTTCTCTACGGAGCGTCTTCAAACCAGAAACGCGGCCTCATGGCTCCCTATCTCATGCACTGGACAGCCATGACCCTGGCCCGCGATCGCGGTTGCCTGACCTATGAGATGGGCGCGGTCTCCCCCGGCCTTGACCCCGCACACCCGTTTCACGGCATGTACCGCTTCAAGACCGGATTCGGCGGCAGGATCGAACTCAGAAGCGGCTCCTGGGACTTCCCCCTGGACCAGGATGCATACCGCAGCTTCTGCAACGCCGAGGGCCTGACCCGCTACCGGTCCACGCAACGCGCGTCCTGACACGGGCCGGGGCTTCAGGCACCTTGTTTTTGGATTTGTGTGGGGATGCGGATAAAATGGATCGCTGCGGAAGCAGGAATTGCTCAGGCTTTCATGACAACTGAAGGATTTGGCGGGAGCGATTCCGGGCGCGTTACCGACAGGCTCACAAGGGGCGCCGGAGAGAAATCCGGCCCCCTGTCTTTCGTCAGTCCAGAAACACTTTCCAGTTCATGTCCAGAGCTTCACCCAGTTTTTTGGCCATGCCCTTGCCTATGGGACGGGCGCCGCGCTCCATTCCGGAGATATGCGACTTGTGCACACCGATGACGGCGGCCAGGGCAGCCTGGGTCATCCCGCGCAAACCTCGGGCCCCGGCCAGCACCCTGCCCGCAGTGGACTCGGGGAACACCTCGTCGGCCGGAACATTGGCCTCTGCCGCGTCCACGATGGCCCTGGCCACGGCATCGACGCGATCAGCGGAGATGGCGGCACTGATGACCACCAAACCGTCAGTACGGAGCGTTTTCGTGAGTTCCAACATACATGATCTCCACAAGGACAGCTACTTTGTTGCGCACCTGCCACACAACCACATAAGAAGGGTTTGATTCGATTTTTCTTCTGGAATTATTGATGAGGCCCGGGAATATACCAAAAACGGATAATAATCTGTAAGAAACAGGCGTGTTATGGAAAAACCAATAGAATTATGTATCCGTTGCAACACCATGCGTACGGACTCACAGGCCAGCGATTTCATCCGTCACGCCCTGTCACCGAGAAGGGACGCCATCCCCTCCTCGGTGGCGAAACGCCGTTATTGGGCAGGCGGCTAGGCGTCCTGCAACTGCTCCGTCATGAGCTGCTGCAGCTGTTGCTGCAACTCCTGGATCTGCTGCAAATACGGGGCGGCCGCGCTTTGCTTCTGTTCGGGAGGCAGGTCGCTGTCCATGATGTGCTTGACCTTGTCCATGAGGGCCTTGATGCGCTTTTCGATATCCTCGACCTGGCTGCCCGACCCCGAATTGCTCGCTGCTCCGGAGCTTTCGCCGGCGTCGACGCCCTTGACCGACGTACTGGTCGTGCCATCAGATCCCTTGCCCACAGGCGCCGTTGCCGCGACGGAGGACGTCCCTTGCGAGTCATCCCGGTCCATGGCGCTGACCTGCTTGCTTCGGAAATACTCAAGCAGGCGCTTGGCCTCCGATGAAAGACTGACCGTATCCCCCTGACTTGCCTGTTTGTTTCCGGTTACGCGCTCCCGAGCCGGATAGCCTGTGCGCATGGTCATGACTGATTCCGTGCCGCCGATCTCCATGTTCCCTCCTTGCCGGCAGGAATATACTGCCGCATTGCGAACCAAATTGTCAGTTGAAGCAAAAATCGTGCATGAAGGCACAGGCCAGCAGCCTCGGTCGCGGCAATTTACCGGCGACTGCTCCGAAATCGCGGTTTGAGTTACAAGCGTATCTAAATATGGATTTTTTTATGACTACGTGTTTTATGTAGAACGCGCCGGACGCATCCATCGGCATCCCGCGTTCCGAAGACCCCGGCCATCAGGCCTGAAAACACCCGCCGCTCGTGGCTACCCAATTATCATCATGCTGAAACAAGGAGAAACGCATGCTGAACCGATTCAAACTGCGCTACAAAATTCTTATTCCCGTGGGCGTGGTTTCCGTCATGATTTTCGGTCTGATCATGTTTCTGGTGCAAATGCAGATCAAGGAAAAGGCCGTCCAGGACATCCGCAATCTTTCACTGGAGATCAGTCAGCGTTACGCGAACATGGTCAAGGGGGAACTCGACGCCGCCATCGGGGCCGCCAAGGCCATGGCGGCGGCGGTTGCCAACGAGCGCAGCCAGAACATCCCCGAGCGGCCGGTGGTGACGGGATTGCTGCGCAAAACCCTGGAGGCCTTCCCCGGAATTTTCGGGACATGGACGGCCTGGGACCCCAACGCGTTTGACGGCCGGGATCATGCGCACGTGAGTGCCGACGCCCTGCACGAGGAGTCGGGACGATTTCTCCCCTATTTCATCCGGGGACAAAAGGGGATCGAAGAGACCCACACCACCGCGTCCGCCTCTTCGAGTCGCGACGACGCCGACAAATGGTACTGGTATCCCTTGCAGAACGGAAAAATGCTCGTGACCGAACCTACGGTATATGAAGTCGCGGGCATGGACCGCATGATGATAAGCGTATGCGTGCCCCTGACCGAAGAGGGAACGGGCGTGGTCGGCCTGGACTTGAGCCTTGAGAACCTGCAGGACGTCGCCTCCCGCATCAAGGTTTTCGATGACGGATACGGCCTGCTGCTGTCGGACACGGGAATGATCGTGGCCCACCCGGACAAGGCCAGGATCGGCCAAAACTTCTCCGAATTTCTGGTCGGCGCCAACAAGGAAAGCGTCGCCAAGGCCCTCAAGGAAGGCTCCCAGGCCTTCTTTTCCCAGAAGTCCGAATCCTCCGGCCTGGACATGCTCTACTGCATGACTCCCGTGGCCCTGGAAGGAGCCGAGGGCGCCTGGAGTTTCGTGGTCGGCATTCCCGAGGACAAGATGTTCGAAAACGCCCGCAATGTGCAGCTTCTGCTATTGGGGCTGAGCCTGGGCGGCCTGGCCCTGCTGATCGGCGCCGTTTTCGTCATCACCAGGCAGATAGTCCTGCCGATTGGCCGCATGGTGACCATGCTCAAGGATATTTCCGAAGGCGAAGGTGACCTGACCAAACGACTGGAGGCCGACAGCAAGGACGAAATCGGCGAAATGGCCCGTTATTTCAACGCATTCGTCAGCAAGCTTCAAGGCATCATCGGTTCAATCAGCGATAATGCCGGAACCTTGACCTCGTCCGCCGCGGGCTTGTCGAACATCAGCGAAAAATCCTCCCGGGGCGTCCAGGACCTGGCATCCCGCACCACCACCGTGGCGGCAGCAGCCGAGGAATTGAGCGCCAACACCATCTCCGTGTCCTCCAACATGGAAGAGACCTCGACAAACCTGAGTTCCGTGGCTTCGGCCACCGAAGAGATGAGCACGACCATCAACGAGATTGCCGACAACACGGAACGCGCGCGCTCGACTACGGACACAGCTTCCAAGAAGATCGACACCTTCTCCGGAATGCTCCAGGATCTGGGCACTTCCGCCAACGAAATCGGCAAGGTCACCGAAGCCATCAACGACATCTCGGCCCAGACCAACCTGCTGGCCCTGAACGCCACCATAGAGGCGGCCAGAGCTGGTGAAGCGGGTCGGGGTTTTGCCGTTGTCGCCAATGAAATCAAGGAGCTGGCGCAGAAAACAGCTGCCGCCACCGACGACATCAGATCAAAGATCAGCGGCATCCAGACGGCAACGGGCACCGCCGTCAACGATATCCAGAGCATCGTGCAGGTCATTCAGGACGTGAACGACATCGTGACCACAATCGCCGCCGCCATCGAGGAGCAGGCCATGGCAACTCGCGAAGTGGCCACCAACATCGCCCAGGCCACGACCGGCGTTCAGGACGCCAATTCGCTCATCGCCCAGATGTCCACCGCATCGTCCGACATCGCGCAGGACATCACCAATGTGGATAATGTCACCAGCGAACTGCGCCAGGGCGGAGAACTCGTCCAGGAAAGAGCGCTGGAGCTGGCCCAATTGTCGGAGCAGCTCAAGATGCTGGTGGGGCAATTCAAGGTGCGCTGAGGCAATGACCCTGGCGGTGCCGGGATTTCCCGGCCCGCCCCTGCTTGAAGCGGACCAGGAGCCTGCCGTCAGAAAGAGGCCGGAACAAAAAGCCCTGCGACGATCAATTCCGGATCATCGCAGGGCCTTTTTCATGTTCGATCGCGAGTCGTCTCTGCCTCGCGCCCGCGTCCTCGGGACGGCAGTTCTGCCCGGAGAGGAGCTAGGACTTTCCGCCAAACAGGGACTTGAGCGTGTCGATGGGGACCGGGAAGACGATGGTCGAGTTCTTCTCTCCGGCTATTTCCCCAAGAGTCTGGAGGTATCTGAGCTGGATCGCGCTTGGGCTCTCGGAGAGCTTTTCCGCCGCCTCCACCAGCTTCTGCGCGGCCTGCTGCTCGCCTTCGGCGTGGATGACCTTGGCGCGCCGCTGCCGTTCCGCCTCGGCCTGCTTGGCGATGGCCCGGATCATGGATTCGTCGAGATCGACATGCTTGATCTCCACGTTGGAGACCTTGATTCCCCAGCCATCGGTCTGGCGGTCGAGAATCTTCTGGATGTCCTCGTTGAGCTTGTCGCGCTCGGCCAGGATCTCGTCGAGCTCATGTTTTCCGAGCACCGAACGCAAGGTTGTCTGGGCCAGCTGGCTGGTGGCGTCCATGAAGTGCTCGACCGCGATGATGGCCTTTTCCGGATCGATGACCCGGTAATAGACCACGGCGTTGACCCGCACGGAGACGTTGTCGTGGGAGATGACGTCCTGGGTCGGGACATCCATGACCACGGTGCGCAGATCCACCCGGACCATCTGCTGCACGAAGGGGATGAGGATGATCATGCCCGGCCCCTTGACCTTGTCGAACCGGCCCAGGGTGAACACGACTCCGCGCTCGTACTCGCGCAGAATCTTGATGGTATAGTAAAGTAGGACGACCAGCAGGATGACGCTGAAGGTCACGAATTGCAGAAAATAGGGATTCATGCGGTTCTCCTTGTCATTGGTTGCCGTTGCCGGTTGGCGCCGGGGTGACGGAAAGGACGAGCCCCTCGTCCTCCATGGCCACGATGCGCACCTTGTCGCCCTGGCGGATCGGATGCCCTGACCGGGCCGACCAGTTCTCGCCCTGCAGATGCACCCGTCCGAATCCGTCAATGAAATCCTGGATGGCTTCAGCCTCAAGGCCCACCATGGCCTCGCGGCTGCTCAGGCGCGGCTTGCGCAAGGTGCGCGCCGCGACCCAGACGATACCGCCGAAGACCAGGGCCGAACCAGCGCCCATGCCGGCGATGACGCCCGTGTTGATGCGGAATTCGGGAATATCGCCCTCGAACAGGATGACCGATCCGAACACCACGGCAACAATGCCGCCAATGCCCAGAATCCCGAAGGCCGGGATGAAAAGCTCCACCCCGATCAGCGCGAGCCCCAGCAGAATGAGGGCCAGCCCGGCATAGTTCACGGGCAGAATCTGGAACGCATACAGGGCCAGCAGCAGGCAGATGCCGCCGATGACGCCGGGCACCATGGCGCCCGGATTGTAGCCTTCGAGGATGAGGCCGTAGATGCCGATCATCAGCAGCATGTAGGCCAGGGTTGGGTTGGTGATGATGGCCAGCAGCTCGGTGCGCCAGTCCGTCTCGATCTCGACCACCGTCAGGCCAGCCGTATCGAGGGTGCGCGTGCCGTCTGCCATGCGCACCTCGCGCCCATTCATGGCTTCAAGAAGTTCGGGCAGGTCCGCGGCTATCAAATCGATGACGCCCTGCTCCAGCGCCTCGGACGAGGTCAGGCTGACGGCTGCCCGCACCGCGCGCTCGGCCCATTCGGCATTGCGTCCATGCCGCTCGGCCAAGCCCTTGATGTAGGCCACTGCGTCGTTGACGACCTTGCGGCCCATGGCGTCGTCCGGCAGGTTTTCGGGTTCCTCCGTGGCGTTCGAGCCCTCTGTGCCGTTCTTGTCCGCGCTCTTTCTCAAGGCATCCCTTGCGCGCTCCCAGGCCGATGGCGACTTGTCGGAATCACCGCCCCCGATCTGAACCGGTGTGGCCGAGCCGAGGTTGGTGGCCGGGGCCATGGCCGCGATGTGACTGGCGTACATGATATATGTTCCCGCGCTGGCCGCACGGGACCCTGACGGCGCGACCCAGGTCGCCACCGGCACCTCGGAGGCCAGGATCTTGCGGATGATGTCTCGCATGGAAGCGTCGAGCCCGCCGGGAGTGTTGAGACGCACCACGATCACCTCCGCGCCGTCCCGCTCCGCACGGGTTATGTTGCGCACGATGTGATCGCGGGTGGCGGGTCCGATGGCGTCGTCGATGGTCAGGACATAGGCTTTCCTTTGCCCCGTATCCGCCCACGGCGACATGACAGACCCTGCCAGCGCAAGAAGAATGATCCCCGCCAGCAAGGCGCCTGATCGCAAGAGATATGGGTGTATATAATTGCGCATGGTTTACTGATAAGGCTATTTCGACTTGGATTCAAGGCTGAAGGTATTTTTTCGGACGTCTGCGAAGCCCGTCACGCGGCGCTTTGAGATTCAGGCGTTTTGTACTAGCGAATTCAGGGCAACCGACAATCATAATGAGGAGCAGCATGGGCAACCCGAAAACCGAGACAATCCGCCTGGCCGAAACCTACGCCGCCAAGGGCGACCCCGATGGCTGGTTCGAGGAGTTCTATGACCGGGCAGGTGGCGACATCAACCGAGTGTACTGGGCAGATCTGGAACCCAATCCCCTGCTCCTCGACTGGGTCGACGCGCATCCCGTTCCGGCAGGCAGGCGGGCCGTGGTGGTCGGGTGCGGGCTGGGCGACGACGCGGAGGCGCTGCGGGAGCGCGGCTACTCGGTCGTGGGCTTCGACATCTCCCCTTCGGCCATCGACATGTGCCGCAGGCGCTACCCAGGCAGTTCCGTGGAGTACGTCACGGCCGACCTGTTCGACCATCCGGCTTCGTGGCGGCGCGGCTTCGACCTTGTCTACGAGTGCAACACCATCCAGATCCTCACGGGAGCCAACCGGGTCAGGGCGCTCAGCGCCATCGCCGAACTGGTCGCACCCGGCGGCGAGGTCGTCGTCTCATGCCGCAGCCGCGCAATTGACGACCACTCGCAAACCTTCCCCATCGCCCTGGACCGCCACGAAATCGACGGCTTCGTGCGCGCGGGCCTGACCGAGACGCATTTTCTGGCCTACGACGACCACCAGGACCCACCCGTCCCGCATTTTTTCGCGGTTTACAGACGTTTGGTCTGAGTGTTGGTTCAAAGACGCCGGGGCAATGCGATGAACGATCGTTCCTCGGACTATGGCAACTGGTTAGGATCCCATATCCATTCCAAGTGGGAGAAATGACTGGGAATTGAGCGTAAAAAAAGGGTCCGCGATCTTGTTGATCGCGAACCCTTGTTTTTGCGTGGTACCGGAGGCGAGACTCGAACTCGCAAGGGGTTGCCCCCGGAGGATTTTGAGTCCTCTGCGTCTACCATTCCACCACTCCGGCGTGAGGAGTCGTTCTTATTGAAGCCGATGTTCAAAGTCAACCGGATTCTTGATAAAAATCCATGGCCGCCAGCTTTGACCATGCGGGGCTCTTGTGGCAGGTAAGGCCGGTTGAACCTCGCAAGCCCAAGGATGCCCCAATGCTAAGTGAAAAATTCCTGAACGAATTCGAAGAATACCTGACCTCCGGCCAACTGGAGGAGGATTACGGCTATTCCGCCGAGGATCGCAAGATCGAGATTCTTGAATATCTCGAACGCTTCATGGACCTGGCCGAGGAGGTCGACAAGGTTGCGACGCGCCTGCTCATGCCCCATCTCTCAGAAGTCATGCCCCCCAAGGGCGAATAGCCGGAAATATCGCTTTTTCCCGGCCACCGGATACTCCCGAACCAGCTCCAGGCTGTAGCCATCCACCGTATCGGTGGACGACTCGTTGCTCATCACCAGCACCCGGCCCTGCGGGGCGAGGCAGCTTCTGACCTCGGCGAGGAGTTTCTGCCATGGCATGAACGCGCGGCTGACAATGAGATCCGCCTCGCGCCGCGCCGGGGGCAGGGCCTCCATGCGGGCGCAGATGACCTTGGTCAGCGGCAGCTTCATGTGCGCCACGGCCTGTTCCATGAAGATGGCGCGTTTTTGCCGTGGCTCCACCAGATAATATTCACCCGACTGCCAGAAGACGCGCAGCGGGATGCCCGGCAGGCCTGCTCCCGCGCCCAGATCCAGGGTCTGGGCGGGCTGGGTCCGCAAGGTGTGCAGCAGGTCGGCCAGATGCCAGGAGTCCTGGATCAGGGTGTCCAGGATCTCTGTCCAGGTCGAGGGGCCGACCAGGTTCATGCGGGCGTTCCACTTGACGAGCAGGCCAAGATAGACGCTCAAAAGGCGGGCCTGGTCATCGGTCAGGACCCGTCCCAGACCCTGGGCCCGGAGGGCGACTTCACGGGCTTCCGGATGAGAATTCATATGCATTCCTTACGTTCACGGCAGGATCGGGTTGCGCTGGGCGTCACCTCTTGGGGCTTCTCCCGGGGACACAGCCCGGAAGGCGCGGCCCCGGGGGATTTTCCCTTTACCTGCGTGGGGGCTGCGGATACAAGCAGCTCAGTTTTTTGATTGGAGGAACAATGAGTACACAGAGCATCATTTTTCCGGGCCAGGGTTCGCAAGAGCCCGGAATGGGCCGGGATCTGGCGGAACACTGGTCCGAGGCCATGGACTTGTGGAAAAAAGCCGAACGCCTGAGCGGCCTGCCGCTGCGCGAAATATATTGGGACGGCGACGAAAACGCCATGGCGGTGACGCGGAATCTGCAACCCGCCCTGACAGTTGTCAACATGAACCTGTGGTGTTTTCTGGCCGAAAAGCTGAGCCCCGCCGGAGTCGCCGGACACAGTCTGGGTGAGTTCGCGGCCCTGTTTGCGGCCCGGGTCCTGTCCGTCGACGAAATTCTGGAGCTGGTCTGCCTGCGCGGCAAGCTCATGGACGAGGCCACGAACCAGGACGGACGCATGGCCGCCATCCTGAAGCTCAAGCAGGCCGTGGTCGAGGAACTGGTCGCGGCAGCCGCCAGCCTGACCGGACAGGAGATCCGCATCGCCAACTACAACACCCCGGGCCAGTTCGTGATCAGCGGACACGCCCAGGCCGTGGACCATGTCTGCGCGAACGCCAAGCCCCACAAGGGCCGGGCCCTGGTGCTGCCGGTCAGCAACGCCTTCCATTCCCCGTACATGAGCGAAGCCGGAGACGAACTGGCCAAATTCATGGACCGGCTGGACTGGCACGACCCGAAGATTCCGGTCTATCTGAATGTCACGGCCAGACCCGAAGCTGACGCACGGGCCCTGAAAGAGACCGTGAAGCGCCAGATGACCTCTTCCGTCCACTGGACCCAGACCATCGAAAACCAGTATGCCGACGGCATGCGCTCCTTTGTGGAGCTGGGTCCCAAGGGGGCCCTGTCGCGCATGATTTCGCAGATACTTAAAGACCGGGACGGGGTCGAAACCCTGTCCGTCAGCACTCTTGAACAAGCCGCTAGCCTTTGAGGAGACTCTGGCATGAAAGCCAAAAACTATATTCTTGAAAAATTGACCGCGCTCATGGCCGCCAAGGGCGCAGCCCTGCCTGTCAAGACCACCATCGAGGCCCCCAAAAGCGAACAGCACGGCGACATGGCCACCAACATCGCCATGGTCATGCCCCGCGAGAAGGGACAGAATCCCCGCGCCGTGGCCGAGGAGCTCAAAGCCGAGCTGCTGGCCATGTGCCCCGAGATCGAGGACATCGAGATCGCCGGGCCGGGCTTCATCAATTTCACCTTCAAGCCCGTCTTCTGGCAGGAAGTGGCGCTGGCGGCGCTTGAAGGCAACGGGAATTTCGGACGGATCAATGTCGGCCAGGGCCGCAAGGTGCAGGTCGAATACGTGTCCGCCAACCCCACCGGCCCGCTGCATATCGGGCACGGACGCGGCGCGGCCGTGGGCGACAGCCTGACCCGCATCCTGCGCTTCACCGGACACGAGGTCGAGACTGAGTACTATCTCAATGATGCCGGTCGCCAGATGCGCCTTCTGGGTCTGGCCGTGTGGGTGCGCTACCAGCAGGCCTGCGGTATCGAGATCCCCTTCCCCGAGGACTGCTACCGGGGCGATTACATAAGGGACATCTCGAACGCGTTGCTGGCCGAACGCGGCAAGGCGCTTCTCGACCTGCCCGAGGAAGAAGCCCTGGACCTTTGCTATGAGCGCGGCATGACGGACATCCTGAACGGCATCAAGCAGGACCTCATCGATTTTCGTGTCGAACATCAGCACTGGTTCTCGGAAAAGAGCCTGGTCGACGGCGGTCAGGTCGAGGCATCGCTGAACCGTCTTTTGGCCGAGGGCCGGGCCTATGAAAAGGACGGTGCCCTGTGGTTCAGATCCACCGACCACGGCGACGACAAGGACCGCGTCCTCAGAAAGTCCGACGGCCTCTTGACCTATTTCGCCTCCGACATCGCCTACCACGACAACAAGATCGCGCGCGGCTTCGACATGATGGTAGACATCTGGGGCGCGGACCATCACGGCTACGTGCCGCGCATGAAGGCGGCCATCGAGGCCCTCGGCAAGGACCGCGAATCCCTGCAGGTCATCCTGGTGCAGCTTGTGAACCTGATCCAGGGCGGCGAACAGATCGCCATGTCCACCCGCGCCGGCAAGTTCGAGACCCTGGCCGATGTCTGCGCCGAGGTGGGCGTGGATGCGGCGCGCTTCATCTTCCTGTCGCGCAAGAGCGATTCGCATCTGGACTTCGACCTGGATGTGGTCAAGCAGCAGTCCATGGACAACCCGGTCTACTACGTCCAGTACGCCCATGCCCGCATCAGCTCGCTCATGCGCAAGGCCGAGGAGCAGGGCGTGGCCCTGCCCGAGCCGTCCGGCGCGCTCATGGCCCTCTTGACCACACCCGAGGACAAGGCGCTTTTCAAGGCCCTCGACGCCTTCGAGGACACCCTCGAACTTGCGGCCCGGACCCTCTCGCCGCATCATGTCAGCTATTACCTGATGGAACTTGCAGGGCTGCTGCACCGCTATTATACTGTGCATCACATTCTGTCCGGCGACGACCAGGCTCTGCTGCAGGCCCGCATCCTTCTCTTCCAGGCCGTGGCCGGAGTGCTCAAGGCCGGACTTGACCTGCTGGGAGTAAGCGCCCCCGAGCGCATGTAGCCCGATCGGACTCACGGAACCATGATCACACGCAAATCAAGCACCACCAAGAAAAAGGACAAGAACAAGCTCAGCTTCCAGCTGGGCCTGTCGGGTTTCCTGTCCCTGGCCGTGCTCGTGGTTATCGGCATGGCCTGGTCGTTCATTCTCGGCGTCATCGTGGGGCGTGGCTACCAGCCCGAAAAGATGGCCATGGAGATGGCCCAGAAGGTGCTTCCCGAAGACTTCCCCCTGCTGACCGAAAAGAACGAGGAAGTCCTGAAGGGAGAGGAGCTCGAATTCTTCGACAAACTGAAGCAGGGGCCCACTTCCGTGGCCCCGGCTCCGGCTCCGCAGGCCAAGGCTCCGACGCCTCCGCAACCCAAGCCTCAGGCCGCCGCCGCGTCCAAGCCGGAACAGTCGCCCATCGACGCGGCCCTGCAATCCGCGGCCGCGGTAGCCGGTCAGAGCCCCGCAACGGCGGCAAAGCCAGCCAAGGAAGAGGTCTTTGTCTTCAACTATCAGGTCGCGGCCCTGGCTTCCATGGAGCAGGCCCAGACCTTCCTGAAAAAACTCGACCCGGCGAAATTCAAGACGTCCGTGGTCACGGCCACCCACGAAGGCAAGACCTGGTTCCGGGTCTATGTGCATCATCAGGGCACCGTGGATTCGGCCCTGGCCCTGAAGGAACAGCTCAAGGGCAGCGGCATTGGCGGTGTTCTGCTGCGCTCCCGCACTCCGCTCTGATCCCTCGTTTTTCCAGAGCCTTACGGCACACCATCCTCTTTGACGGAGACAACCATGCATCACGAATTCTTTGACCTCGGCCCCCGGCAGGGACGAAACATCCACGTGCTGCCCGTCCCTTACGAAGGCACGGTCAGCTACGGCACGGGCACGCGTCTTGGCCCCGAGGCCCTGTTCCGGGCCAGCGTGCAGATAGAATCCTACGATGCTGAATTGGACCTCGATCTGACCGATCTGGCCCACTTCACCCCGCTGCCCGTGGTCCATCCCCCGGCCACCGGCCCCGAAGGGCTGCATCAGGCCATGCGCGAACAGCTCGCGGAACTCGACGCAACCAAGGATTTCGTCCTGACGCTGGGCGGCGAGCACTCGGTGCCCCTGCCCCTTTTCGAATTCTACCACGCGGCCCATCCCGATCTGGTCCTGCTGCACATCGACGCCCACGCCGACCTGCGCGCAAGCTACGAGGACAGCCCGTATTCCCACGCCTGCATCATGGCCCGGGCCCGGCAAATGGGCATCCCCCTGGCCCAGATCGGCATCCGCTCCCTGTGCCGGGAGCAGAGGGACTACATGCGCGCGCAGAGCCCGGCGGAGCTCACGACCCTCTTCGCCTGGGACCTTCCCGCTCCCGGCGAGGCGGCCGAACGCATCCGGGCCTTTGTCGGGAACAGGCCCATGTACATCTCCTTCGACGTTGACGGCATGGACCCCAGCGTCATTCCCGGCACCGGCACGCCCGAACCCGGCGGGATCCCCTACGCCTGGATGAACCGCTTCTGGAAGGAGCTGTGGCTCGACGGCCTGGGCCCGAAGCTGGTCGGCATG
The DNA here is from genome assembly GCF_014873765.1 of Desulfomicrobium macestii. Classification (NCBI taxonomy): domain Bacteria; kingdom Pseudomonadati; phylum Thermodesulfobacteriota; class Desulfovibrionia; order Desulfovibrionales; family Desulfomicrobiaceae; genus Desulfomicrobium; species Desulfomicrobium macestii. The sequence continues at coordinate 48,107 of NZ_JADBGG010000019.1, forward strand.
GACATGTGCGAACTCGCGCCCATCCACGGCTCCCAGGCTTCGGAAACGGCCGCTGTCAAACTCATCCAGCGCATCCTGACCGCCTGGCTCGGACTCGCCTAGACATGAACAGCATGGGCGATGTGCTGACCCTCACGATCGAAAAAATCCTCTGGCGCGGACGTGGTCTGGCCCGCCTGGACTCCGGACAGGTGGTCATGATCGAACCCGGCGTGCTCCCGGAAGAGGTCGTGAGCGTGCGCGTGACCAAGGCCGCAAAGGACTTCCTGCAGGCCGAGGCCGTGAGAATCCTGACCCCTTCGCCGCTGCGCGGAGTTCATCCCTGTCCTCACGCAGCGGATTGCGGGGGGTCGCGCTTCGGCATGGTCGCCCCGGAAACGGGCACACAGCTTAAAGCGGACATCCTGCGCGACGCCCTGCCCCGCGCCCTTGGCCGGGATCATGGCCTGCACATCCCCGAGCTTCGCGTCGTGCCCAGTCCGAAAGGCTGGCGCTACCGCCTGCGCGGCCAGATCCATGTCCGCTCGGGCCGTCCCCACGCCATGGGCCACGCCAGCAACGACCTCGTACCCCTGACCGACTGCCTGCTCCTGTGCGAGCCGCTGGCCAAGGCCATGCCCGACCTTGCGAAAACCCTGCCTGACGGCCGCTTCACCATCGCGGCCAGCCCGGACACAGGGCAGACCGCGACGGAACAGGGCGACGTGCTGCTGCCCTTCTCCTTTCCCGAGTTCGGCCTGACCCTGCAACTGCCGCCCGGCACGTTCTTCCAGGCCAACTGGGCGCTGAACCAGCACCTGGTGCGCAGCACCGTGGACGCTCTGGACGGCTTCGAACGCATCGCCGACCTCTTCTGCGGAGCGGGAAACTTCGCCCTGCCACTGGCCAGTCGCGGCAAGACCGTGCTGGCCGTGGAAGGCTCCCTCCCGGCCGTCACCACCGGCACGCGCAACGCCAAGCGCCTGAACCTTGACTCGGTCACCTTCCGCGACGCGAACCTGGCGCGGCCCGCCGCCTGGAAGATGGTCGGCGACTTCGCCCCCCGCGCCGCCATCCTGGATCCGCCCCGCACCGGAGCCAAGGGCATCGGCAGCACCCTCCTCGGCATGCCGAGCCTTGAACGCCTGGCCTGGGTCTCCTGCGACGTGGTCAACACCATCCGCGACGCAAAACCGCTGCTTGCGGCCGGATGGCGCATATCCTCCCTGACCCTCTTCGACATGTTCCCCGGCACCTGGCACATGGAAGTGCTCATGATCCTGGAGCGCCCCTGAAATCCTCGCGCCGTCCCCGACCTGCGAGACTTGCGCCAATACGCGGAGAACTGTAGGACATCCCTCACAATTCACAGCCGACGGGGGGCACATGATTGAAGAGGGGATAAACAGGCTCTGGCTCAAACACTACGATCAGGAAGTCAGTCCGAACCTGGACTATGAAACCGTTCCGCTTTTTGAAATCCTGGAGCATGCGGCGGCCAGCTACCCGGACCGCCAAGCCATCGTTTTCAACAACTGGAGCGTGAGCTACAAAAAGCTCAAGCGCCTCGTGGATCTTGCCGCCGCCAACCTGAAGAAGGCCGGGGTCAAGCCCGGTGAACGGGTGGCCATCATGCTGCCCAACTGCCCGCAGACGGTCATCAGCTACTGGGCCTGCCTCAAGATCGGGGCCGTGGTGGTCATGACCAACCCGCTCTACATGGAAAAGGAGCTGCTCCACCACTTCAACGATTCCGAAGCCAAGACACTCATCACCCTGAACCTGCTCTGGAAACGCGTGGACGCCCTGCGCTCAAGGCTGCATCTGCGACGCATCTTCGTGACTTCCATCGCCGACTGCCTGAATTTTCCACTGAACACGCTCTACACCTTCAAGTCCAAACGCGAATACAAGCTCGGACCCATCCCCTACGACAATTCGCACGTGCTGCCCTGGAAAGGCCTGCTGAAAAGGGCCACCATCGAAGCGCCGCATCCGGTCGATCCGGTCACGGACCTGGCCGCGCTGCAGTACACGGGCGGCACCACGGGCGTGTCCAAGGGCGTCATGCTGACCCACGCCAACCTTGGCTACAACGCCCAGCAGGCCAGGGCCATCCTGCATAGCATCAAGGACTCGGGCGAAGTCATGCTCGGCCTTTTGCCCTTTTTCCACATCTACGGACTGACCGTCTGCGTCAATTTCGGCACCCTCATTGGCGCGACGCTGGTACCCATGGCCAAGTTCGTGCCTCTGGACGTGCTCAAGACCATCCATAAAAAAAGGCCGACCATCTTTCCCTGCGCGCCCTCGATCTTCATCGCGCTACTCCAGCAGAAGAACCTGCACAAATACGACCTGTCCTCGGTGCGCTATTGTATCTCCGGCTCCGCGCCCATGCCCGTGCCGGTCATGGAGAAATTCAACACCCTGAGCAACGGGGCCAACATCATCGAGGGCTTCGGTCTGACCGAAGCCTCGCCCATCACGCATCTGAACCCCCTGCGCGGCAACAGCAAGAACGGCTCCATCGGCCTGCCCTTTCCCGACACCGACGCCGCCATCGTGGACATGGAAGTGGGCTCCCTGCCCCTGCCCGTGGGCAAGATCGGCGAGCTCGTCATACGCGGCCCGCAGGTCATGCAGGGCTACTGGAAACGCCCCGACGAGACGGCCAGCGTGCTGCGCAACGGCTGGCTCTATACCGGCGACATCGCCTACATGGACGAGGAAGGCTATTTCTTCATCGTCGACCGCAAGAAGGATCTGATCATCACCGGCGGATACAACGTCTATCCGCGCGAGATCGACGAAGTCCTGCACGAGCACCCGGCCATCAAGGAGGCGGTCAGCGTCGGCATCACGCACAAGACCCGTGGCGAGATCATCAAGGCCTACATCGTGCTGCACGAAGGCCAGACCCTGACCAAGGCCGAAGTTGTCGCCTTCTGCAAGGAAAAACTGGCCAACTTCAAGGTCCCGAAACAGGTCGAATTCCGGGACGAGCTGCCCAAGAGCATTGTCGGCAAGGTTCTGCGCCGGGTCATCCGAGAAGAGGAGGACCGCAAGGCCCACGACCACTGCGAGTGCAACGGGGACAACGACGACATCGAAACAAACGGGGATGAAAAGAATCAATAGCGCCTCGGTCATGACTTTCTCGCGCCCTGTAAAGCATCGCCCTGCGGCTCTTGACACCCTTTGGCCCGGTACTTAATTTACGCTCTTCAAAGGGGAGTAGCTAGCGGTTCCCGGGCCATCCCGGCAGCCGCCCCGTGGTTCGTCAGTACGGCTTCAAGGCCCGGACCCGGGAATCCGACACAGTTCGAGATCAGCCAGACCTTTATCCACATGAACACGGGTAAAGGTCTTTTTCTTTACCCCGGATTTAAACGGAGAAAAAAAATGAACCTTCTCAAGACCACGTTTCTCTTGACCCTGCTGACGTTGCTGCTTGTCGCCATGGGCGGCGCCATCGGCGGCAAGTCCGGGATGATGATCGCCTTTCTCATTGCCGGCGGCATGAACTTCTTTGCCTACTGGAATTCGGACAAGATCGTCCTCAAGATTTACAAGGCCCGCGAAGTGACCCGTGCCGACAGCCCGGATTTCTACGGCATCGTGGAAAACCTGGCACGCAAGGCTGGCATGCCCATGCCCAAGGTCTACGTCATCCCCTCGGACAGCCCCAACGCCTTCGCTACCGGGCGCAATCCGCAAAATGCCGCCGTGGCCGCCACCACGGGCATCATGCGCATCCTCTCGCGCGAGGAGCTTGAAGGGGTCATGGCCCATGAACTGACTCACGTCATGAACCGCGACACCCTCATCGCGACCATCGCTGCGACCATCGCCGGAGCCATCTCCATGCTCGGCAGCATGCTCCAGTGGGCGGCCATCTTCGGCATGGGCCGCAGCGACGACGAGGAAGGCGGCGGCAGCGTGCTCGGCAGCCTGGCCATGGCCATCATCGCCCCCATCGCGGCCATGCTCATCCAGATGGCCGTGTCACGCTCGCGTGAATTCATGGCCGACGAGGGCGGCGCGAAAATGTGCGGCAATCCCAAGGCCCTGGCCCGCGCGCTCGTGAAGCTGCAGCAGGCCGCATCCGGCGCGCCCATGCAGGAAGCCACCCAGGCCACCTCGCACATGTTCATCGTCAATCCGCTCAGCGCGTCAAAGATGGCCAGCCTCTTTTCCACCCACCCCGCGACCGAGGACCGGGTGGCGCGCCTCATGGCCATGTAGGCCCGCGTTCATATCTCAAAAAAAAAGAGCCCTCTCCACGGCATGCGGAGAAGGCTCTTTTTTTGTTTCGTCCCGGACTAGCGCGCCGAAAACCGGGGCTGCCCGTACCAGGCACGGGCCCACTGCCCGGAATTGTCCGTATCGGTCATGATGGCCACGGCGTCGATTTCTTCGATATCCTCGCCGAAAGCCAGTTTCCAATCGTCGCGGATGTTGCGTTTCTCGGTCATCATTCCGCCCAGAGCGCTTTCGCCGCTGCGCACCGCGATCATGTGCGCGTTCGAGGTGAAGGCGTTGGGCCACATGCTGCCCCTGGGCTCGGTGCTGGACCAGACGTAGGTCAGCGCCTTTGTTTTCCAGAAGGCAAGGCCCCCCTTGGCCACCACGTAGATTCTGGCCGGATAGTCATCGCCGTCTTTCTCGCGCTCGTTGATGCCCGGAAGTACGTTGTCCACCTTCCAGGACCAGTTCAGCCACGGCGTAGCGCGAAGATCGACGGACTGCTCGAAAAAAAGCCCCGAGGCCGTGCCGTTGCTCTCGGCCAGCAGCAGCTTCTCCTTTTGCAGCGGCGTGTAGACGGTGCGCCCCGCGAATTCCTTCTCCTTCCAGCCCGGATGTCCCGGCGCATACAGGGCAGGCAGGTCGCCCGCAAAGGCCACGCAAGCCCAGGCAAGGATCATTGCCCCGAGCAAGAGCCGCGTCCATGGAACTATTCCTGCACTCTGCAAGGCAGGCGGGAAAAATCTGCCTGATCGGTCACGCATTCTTTCAGTCCCGGAGGCATTCATGGGTATCTCCTCTTCCCTTTATATCGGCACCACGGGGATCATGGCCCAGCAGAAGAACATGGCTGTCATTTCCGACAACATAGCCAACGTGAACACGGTTGGTTTCAAATCTTCGCACATGATCTTCAACACCCTCATGAGCAAGCAGATGGGCTCGGCCAGCGTCGGCAATCAGGTCGGCCAAGGCGTCGGAGTCAGCTCGATTCTGTACGACATGTCCCTGGGGTCGCTGGAGCCGACCAACACGGCCACGGACATCTCCATCAGCGGCAGGGGATTTTTCATCGTCTCGGCCGACGGAAGCAGCGATCAGCGATACACAAGGGCCGGCAACTTCCGCTTCGACGCTGAAGGCTACCTGCGCGACCCGCAGGGAAACATCCTGCAGGGCTACCGGATGCCTGCCGAATCGATCCTGGACACCGCCCCGGTCATCCCGCCCGCGACAGGCGCTCCCATCACGGACATCCGCCTGGACATGCAGGACGGCGGAGGCCCCGTCTCGGAACCCGAGGCGACCACGGAAATGCGCATGATGATCAACCTGGATTCTTCCTCGCTGGAGCGAAGCGCCAGTTCCACCAGCCCGTTCACGGCCCTGTTCGACAGCTGGGATGCCACGCAGCTTGAGCCTCTGGACTCCGGGGCCTACTCGTACGAGTCAGCCATGAAGGTCTTCGATTCCGACGGCAACGCGCATGTGGTCAGGGCCTTCTTCGACCCCGTCGAGGACGGCACGAGCGTCGCCAACGGCAACCGCATGTGGGAATTTCTGGTCACCGTCCCACCCGCCGAGGACGCCTCCGGTCTGGACACCAAGAAAGGCGTGCTCATGGCCGGAACCCTGACCTTCACTGCATCGGGCGAGCTTTTGAACATGAGCGCCTTCGAGGGCTCCTCCGACGACAAGAGCAGCTGGGTCCCCGTAGGCCTTTCCGAAGACGGCTACCCTGTCCTGAACGCAAGCCTGGTGGGGGCGGAGCCCATCTCGAGCGCTTTCGACATGGGGCTGCGCTCGAATTCAGGCTGGAATCTTCCGGCGGGAGTGAGCACCATGGCCGATCTGGGCACGGCGGCCTCGGACGTACCATCCCTGCTGAACGCGGACAGACAGATCCTCGCCACCACCAATTTCAACTCCGGTTCGAGTACTCTTTATCAATCCCAGAACGGGTACGAACGCGGATTCCTGCAGTCGGTCAGCGTGGACACCGAAGGGGTGCTCGTCGGCTATTTCTCCAATGGCCAGAATCAGAGCCTCTACAAGATCCCCATGGCCGATTTCATCAATCCGCAGGGGCTCTTTCGCGAAGGCGGAAACCTTTTTTCCGCCACCAAGGACTCCGGAGCCGTCTCTCTTGGCTGGGCCGGTGAAGGCAGGCTCGGCAGCGTCATCACCAGCAGTCTGGAAAGTTCCAACGTCGATCTGGGAACCGAATTTGTGAACATGATCATCACCCAGAAAGGCTTCGACGCCAACAGCAAGGTCATCACCACGGGTGATCAGGTCGTGCAGACGGCCATCCAGATGAAGAGATAGCTAGAGGAAGGCCTCGCCCCTGGCGACCAGGGCCACGGGGCCGAAAATCCAGGCACCGGGGCCGTCAACGCCCACACGTACTCCGATCTCGCCGCCGCTGGGCTGCGTGACCCGCAGGTCGGTGGGAAAATTTTGCCCACGCCCCAGCCACAGGGCAAGGGCCAGGCTTCCGGAACCGCAACCCGTCTCGTAATGCGTGGATGCGGTGGACCGCACCCAGACCACGGGCTTGATGGCGCACACCGGACAGGTCCGGTACCAGATGCAGCCCACGGCTTCCGCATCCAGACCGTAGCGCGCCCGCAGGGCAGCGCAGGCATACTCGAAATTCTCGGCAAACGGATGCAGCTCCTCGTCAAGACACAGATGCGTTATACCCGGCAGACGCACCAGCCCGATGCCCGGCTCCAGCTCCGAAACCCCGCCCTTGCCGTCTTCGGCACATATTTCCGGCAGCGGCATCTCGACCCAACACTCGCCCCCGTCAGCATCGACCCGCAGCGCCACAGGCCGGTCAACTCCCGACACCATGAGCTCCCCGCACAAATCATCCTTGCTCCGGGTCAGCCCCACCTGTTCACGGGCCATGACCGCCGCGGCCGCCCGACAGGCGTTGCCGCAAAATTCGCCGCCCATCATGTCGAGGCGCACCGGATCGGCCGCAAGATCCAGAAATCCGACCTGTTCGGCCTGTATGTGCCCGGCGCCCATGAGGGTGCGGGCCACCGAAGCACGTTCCAGCGGGTCCACGGAATCAAGGATCAGGATGGTCGGGTTGCCGCCCGGAACGGCCTTGTAGAATCGCAATGCGCGCACGTCTGTCTCCATTGCGGTCGAAAAATTGATCAGGGCGGGAATAGCCCCGGCAGCAAGGCAAAAAGGATAGCCGATGGATTCCCTCCGGGCAAGGCGGTATTGACCCCTCTGTCGCCCGTGAGTAGGACTGCCTTTTCACTTTCATCCCCGAAATCACATGACATCATACCTGAACGCCATCATCCTGGGCATCGTCGAAGGCCTGACCGAATTTCTGCCCGTCTCCTCCACCGGCCATCTGATCATCGCGGGCCACCTGCTCGATTTCACCGGCCCCAAGGCCGAGACCTTCAGCATCGTCATCCAGCTTGGCGCGATACTGGCCGTGGTCGCCCACTACTGGCCGACCTTCTGGGGCCTTGTGCGCCCCAACGAGCGCCCTTTCAGCGGCATGCGCGGCCTGGTCCTGCTTTTTATGACCTCTTTGCCGGCGGCTCTGCTCGGACTTTTTGCCCACTCGACCATCAAGGAGCATCTTTTTTCCCCGGTCACCGTGGCCTTTGCCCTGGCGGTCGGGGCCGTGGCCATTCTCTTGGTTGAAAGAATGCCCGCCAAAAACCAGGTCAAAGGGCTCGACGCGATAACCCCCACACTGGCCCTGGGCATCGGCTGCTTTCAGTGCCTGTCCCTGTGGCCCGGTTTTTCGCGTTCCGCCGCGACGATCATGGGCGGCATGATCCTGGGCGCCGAGCGCCGCACCGCCGCCGAGTACTCTTTTGTAGCCGCCGTGCCCATCATGTTCGCGGCCACGGGCTACGACATGCTCAAAAGCTGGCGTCTGTTCAGCCCTGACGATTTTCTGATCCTGGGCGTCGGCTTTGTCGTGTCCTTCGTCTCGGCCTGGCTCGCGGTCAAAGTCTTCATCGCGTTGCTGGGGCGCCTGACCCTGCGTTCCTTCGCCTGGTATCGCCTGGCCCTGGCTCCGGTGGTGCTCTGGATCTTCTGGTGAACGGCGTGAGCATCGAGCACGAGGCCAAATTCAGGCTCGGCGACTGCCGGGACATGGAGCCCCGCCTGCGGGAGCTTGGCCGCCTGCGCACGCCATGGCATTTCGAGTCCAACACCGTTTACGACCGAGGCGGCGAACTGGCCGCATCCGGACGCCTGCTGCGCCTGCGCCGCGCCCTGACCTCGACCCTGACCTTCAAGGAGCCCGCCCCCGGCCCCAAGACAAACGGAATCAAAAGCCGCATCGAGCGCGAGAGCTTAGTCCAGGACCCGCTTGCCATGGACGCCATACTGCGCGGGCTTGGCTATGCGCCGCGCCTGCGCTACGAAAAATTCCGCTCCGTGTGGGAACTCCCGCAGGGTCTTGTCTTTCTGGACATCATGCCCTTCGGCCATTTTCTTGAAATCGAGGCGCATCCCGAGTCCATCGGAACCATCGCGCAGGAGATGGGCCTCGATCCCGGCCACGCCATCGACAAGAGCTATCACAGCCTGCACCAGTCCTGGCGCAGACAGCAAGGCCTTCCACCCATGGACGATTTCGTCTTCGACGAAACCGAACACCACCGACTGACCACCAGCCTGGGCTGCATCGCCCGGCCTCAAGGAGAATACCATGCTGAATGATATCCAGCTCGAAAAATACGCGAAAGTCCTTTTCTGGGGCATGCAGAAAGCCCGTGTCACACCATTTGCCCCGGGAGACATAGTTCTTGTGCGTACGGACCTTGCGGCCCTGCCCCTGGCTGAAAAGATGCAGGCCCTGATCCTTGCGCAGGGGCTCAATCCCGTACTGCGCATGAGCCCCCCGAGCGCTCTGGAGAAAGGCTATTTCAGCCTCGCCGAACAGGAGCAGCTCTCCTTTGTCGTCCCAGGAGACCGCGAACTCTATGAACGCCTCGGCGGCCTGGTTTCCCTGCTTGCCCCGGACTCCATCACGCACCTCCGGGACATCCCGCCGACCAAGATCGCCACCTTCTCCCTGGCCCGCAAATATCTGCGCGACATCCTGGACAAACGCGAGGCCACCCGCCAGTTCGGCTGGACGCTCTGCCTCATGCCCACCCCGGCCCTGGCCGAAAACGCAGGGCTCACCCCGGAGGATTACGCGGCCCAGATCATCCGCGCCTCCTACCTGGACGAGGCCGATCCCGTGGCCACCTGGGAGGGGATTTTCCGTCAGGCCCACGGCGTCAAGGCGTGGCTGAACGGCATGGACGTGGACCACTACCACGTGCAGTCCGCATCCACGGACCTCAAGGTCCATCCCGGCGAGTCCCGCTGCTGGATCGGCATCTCGGGGCACAACATCCCAAGCTTCGAACTGTTCATCTCCCCGGACTGCCGCCTGACCGAAGGCACCTACCACGCCGACCAGCCCTCCTACCGCAGCGGCAACCTGGTCAGCGGCGTGACCCTGGAATTTTCCCAGGGCATGGCCCGGGTGATCAAGGCGGATCAAGGTGAAGAGTTCGTTCGCTCGCAGCTGGAAATGGACCCCGGCGCGTGCAGGCTTGGGGAATTTTCACTGACCGACAAACGCTTTTCACCCATCAACGCCTTCATGGCGCACACGCTTTTTGATGAAAATTTCGGCGGAGAGCACGGCAACTGCCATGTCGCGGTGGGAGCATCCTATGCCGACACCTACGCCGGAGATCCGGCGGAACTGACGGATGAACGCAAGAAAGAACTAGGCTTCAACGATTCGGCCCTGCATTGGGATCTGGTCAACACCGAACCCAAAAAAGTGACCGCTTTCCTGCGGGATGGCAAGAAAACGGTCATTTATGAAGACGGCATGTTCACCATGCCCGACTTGGCCTGAGGTCAGGCGGCTAGATCCGGATCAGGATCCGGCGCAGAACTCGCGCATGGATTCAAGGGTCTGGTCGCAGGCCAGGCCCAGCTCTGAACGCAAAAGATCCATACTCGCCTGCGATCCGGCCTTGGCGGCCTGCTCCAGTTCGGCGGCGAGCTGACAGAGCCGGGCCGCCCCCACGGTGGCCGAAGCGCCCTTCAGGGAATGCGCGGTGCGCTCCACCTGATAGAAGTCGCCTTGACTTGCGTACTCGTCCAGGCTGTGGAGTTTTCGGGGGGCGTCATCCATGTAGAGCTGAAAAAGACTGGTCAGAAGGTCCCGATCCCCGGACATGCGCTCCAGCGTCTCTTCAATGGAAAGCAGCGGTATGTTTGACAAATTTCTCTCCTGGATGTTCAAGCCGTATCGATCCCTGCAGGTTACTTTTTTTTTGATTATCTGAAAAGAGCTTTGGTTCCACGTCTTTTTCCGACCCATCTTCTCCTTGCCTCTTGCGCGCAAAATTTGTAGTCTTATCTAACATTTTTCGCAACAGCAAAAGGACTACACCATGGACCACATGTCCTCCAATCTGGAAGACTATCTCAAAGTCATATTTTCCCTGGAATCCCTCAATTCCGAGGCCCGTGCCAAGGATATCGCGGACGCCATGGGTGTGCAGAGGGCTTCCGTCACCAACGCGCTGCAAAAACTTTCCCAGCGCGGGCTGATCAATTACCAGCCGTATAGTTCGGTAACCCTTACTCCTGAAGGATTCCGCACCGCCACACGCATCGTGCACCGCCACAAGGTACTCTACGACTTCCTGCACACCTTCCTGCAGATCCGTCCCGAAGTGGCGGAGGACACGGCCTGCAAGCTCGAACACCACATCGACGATGAGAGCCTGGAGACCCTGACCAAGTTCGCCCGCTTCATCATGACCTGCCCGCGCACGGGCAAGGACTGGCTGGAGGCATTCACCCGATCCTGCAACGAACGCGGGACATGCACCAACTGCTCCGAGTGCATCAAGTCCTGTCTTGAACGACTGGACGACAAATGTCTGGACAGTTCCGAGCCGCGTTCGAAAACATCCTGAAATCCTCATGCATGCGATGCAAAGTCCCATGGAACACACGACCGGGCTTCCAAAATCCCTCGCGATTACCGGCTGTTGAACTCATTTCACGGCTCAGGGACGCCCTGCAACGCTTGACAAATTAGACGTACTAAATATTGTCTCTCGGTCTCGAACACGAGCCCGAAAGACCGCATCAAGGAGAGCCTGTGCCTACCATTGTCAATTTGCGTGAAATGCGCGTGGATCAACACGGCATCATAAGGACCATCGGCGCGCAAGGAGAGCTTGGCCGCCGTATCCGCGACATGGGCCTTGTACCCGGCACGGAAATCACCGTCATCGGCCGGGCTCCGCTCAAAGATCCCGTGGCCCTGCGGCTCAAGGGCTTCACCCTGACCCTGCGCAACAGCGAAGCCGATTTCATCACCGTCGAACTCCCGGATGCCGAACTTGTCTGAACCCGTCATTGCAACCATCGCCCTGGCCGGCAACCCCAATGCAGGCAAGACCACCCTTTTCAACGCCCTGACCGGCTCGCGGCAACATGTCGGCAATTATCCGGGCATCACCGTGGAAAAGAAGGAAGGGTACGTCGACACCCCGCACGGCCTGACCCGCGTGGTGGACCTGCCCGGCACCTACTCCCTGACCGCCTATTCCCAGGAAGAGCTTGTGGCCCGGGACTTTCTCATTCACGAGCGGCCCCAGGGCGTCATCAACGTCCTCGACGCCACCAGCCTGGAGCGCAACCTGTACCTGACCGTGCAGTTCCTGGAGATCGGCATCCCCGTGACCGTGGCCCTGAACATGGTCGACGCCCTGGAAGCCAAGGGCATGCGCATCGACTCGGACCGTCTGGCCAGCCTCATGAACGTGCCTGTCGTGCGCACCGTGGCGCGCTCCGACAAGGGTGTCCGCGAAGCCCTGGACGCGGCCATGAACCACCCGCAAAAAGCCTGGCAACCGCTGCACATCTCCTACGGACCGGACCTCGATCCCGTGCTCAAGGAAATGACGGATCTGATCGAAGCCCGGGATTTTCTGACCAAGACCTATCCCCCACGCTGGCTGGCTCTCAAGTTTCTGGAAAACGACCTGGTCGTGCGCCAGCTTTTCGAGGCCGATTTCGAGTTGCACCGCGACATGCGCGACATGGCCGATAATGTCGCCCGGCACTGCGAGAAGACGCTCAAGACCCAGCCCGAATTCATCGTCGCCGACTACCGCTACGGCTATATTTCATCCATCCTGCGCCAGGGCGTGCTGACCATCCAGCCCGACCTGCAGGGCCGCGCCGACCTGTCGGACAAGATCGACAGCGTGCTAACCCATCAACTGGCGGGGCCGATCATCATGCTCGGCATCCTTTACGGCCTCTTCAGCCTGACCTTCGCCATCGGCCAGGTTCCCATGGGCTGGGTCGAATCCTTTTTCGAGTGGCTCTCCGCCCTGGCCATGCAGATGCCCCCGGGTCTGACCAGATCGCTGGTCGTGGACGGAATCATTGCCGGCGTCGGCGGCGTGCTGGGTTTTGTCCCGCTCATCCTGATCATGTTCCTTGGCATCACTTTTCTTGAGGATTCCGGATACATGGCGCGCATGGCCTACATGCTGGACCGGGTCTTTCGCATCTTCGGACTGCACGGCAGCTCGGTGGTGCCCTTCATCATCTCCGGGGGCATCCCCGGAGGCTGCGCCGTGCCCGGCGTCATGGCCGCGCGCACCCTCAGGAGCCCCAAGGAGAAATTGGCCACGCTCCTGACCGCCCCCTTCATGGTCTGCGGCGCCAAGGTGCCCGTCTTCATCCTGCTCGCGGCGGCCTTCTTTCCGGGTCACGGAGCCAGGGTCATGTTCCTGATCACCCTGGTCGGCTGGGCAGCGGCCCTCGTGGTGGCCAAGATGCTGCGCTCGTCCGTCATTCGCGGACCGTCCACGCCCTTTGTCATGGAGCTTCCGCCCTACCGCATGCCCACGACCATGGGCATGGTCCTGCACACTTGGGAGCGCGGCTGGCAGTACATCAAAAAGGCCGGTACGGTGATTCTGGCCATATCGGTCCTGATCTGGGCCATGATGACCTTTCCGGCCCTCTCCCCTGAAGCGGCCGCACCCATCGAGTCCCAGATCCAGACCCTGGAGCGGCGTCTGGCTACGGAACCGATTGAGGAAATCCGTCTGGCACTGCAAAACGACATCTCGGAAATGAACCTGCATCTCAAGGAAGAGACCCTGGCCAACTCCCTGGCCGGACGACTGGGACGCGCCATCGAGCCCGTCACGGCCTGGGCCGGGTTCGACTGGCGGACCAATATCGCCCTTGTGGGAGGGATCGCGGCCAAGGAGGTCATCGTCTCCACCCTGGCCACGGCCCACGCCCTGAGCGATGACGAGGCGCAGGCCTTCTCCGCGCGCATCGCCTCTGCCCCCGGCTGGAACACCAGCGTGGCGGTGAGCCTCATGATCTTCGTGCTGCTTTATTCCCCCTGCTTCGTGACCGTGGTCGCCATCGCCCGCGAGGCTTCGTGGGGCTGGGCCGCTTTCAGCGTCGTTTTCAACACGGGCTTTGCATTTGTCCTGGCTGTGGCCGCGTATCAGCTCGGCATGAGGATGGGGTGGTAATGTTTTTCTGCAAACTCAAAGACACGGCAAATGGGGTGCGCACCCTCTGCGACCTCAAGGACGGCGAAAAGGCGGTGGTCCGCTGCCTGGTCAAGTCGCAGGGCTGTCACCTCAGCAAGCTCGCGGCCATGGGCATCACTCCGGGCACGCAGATCGAGATGATCTCCAACGCCAGCGGCCCTCTCATGGTGCTGGTCCGCTCATCGCGCCTGTGCCTGTGCCGCAGCCTGGGCAAGTCCATCGTGGTGGAATGAAGATCTCCGTCGTCATCCCGGTCTACCGTGAGCAGGGCATCGTGGCCCTGCTGGAAGACCTCCTGCGACGGATCCAGATCGAACGGGCAAGCGGTGAAGTCGAAATAACGGTCGTCGACGGAGCGCCCGAAGCCGACACCCTGGCCCGCATCGGCGGCATGGCCGTATCACGGCTGTCCTCCCCGCCCGGCCGGGGGGTGCAGCTCAACCTCGGGGCTTTAGCCTCCGGGGGCGAGATCCTGCTTTTTCTGCACGCCGACACCATCCTGCCCGAAAACGCCTTCAGCCTCATCCGCCAGACCCTGCACGACAAGTCCGTCTCCGGCGGAGCCTTCAGCCTGAGCTACGAACCCCGCACGCCTGGACTGTCCTTCATCACCGCGCTGGCCAACCTGCGCTCACGGCACACCCGCGTGCCCTACGGGGATCAGGCCATCTTCGTGCGCCGCGACGTCTTCGAAGAGCTGGGCGGATTCCAGCCCGTGCCGATCATGGAAGACCTCGAATTCATGACCCGTCTGCGCAGACACGGACACAAGATCCGCATCCTGGCCATGCCGGTGCGCACCTCGGCCCGGCGTCAGCTGCATGAAGGCATCCTGCGCTGCACCCTGCGCAACCTCTGCCTGCGCCTGCTCTACCACTGCGGAATTCCGCCGCGAATCCTGGCCGGTCTGTACCGCAGACACGGAGGCTGAGCCTTGCGCGTACTCGTCTTCACCAAATATCCGCAGCCAGGCCTGGTCAAGACCAGACTGGGCCGGACAGTGGGCCCAAGGCTGGCCGCGAGCCTGCAGGAAGCGTTCATCCGTGATGAACTGCACATGCTGGCCGAGCTTGGCGCAAGCGTGACCCTTTGCTGCGACCCCTTTCGCCCCCTTGCCGACTACGAGCGCCTGTTCGGCGCGGATTTGCGCTACACGGCGCAGCAGGGCGCGGATCTTGGGGAACGCATGCTCCACGCCCTGCACGAGGCGTTGCAGGAAGGCGGCAGCGCGGTGCTCCTCGGCACCGACCTGCCGGACCTGCCGGGGTCCTGCCTGTCGGAGGCCTTTACGGCCCTTGAGACCGCCCAGGTCTGCCTGGGCCCGGCCACCGACGGGGGGTTCTACCTTCTCGGCCTGAGCGAACCTCTGTCCAAGGACATTTTTAACGGGGTGGCCTGGGGCGGTGAGCTGGTCCTGAAGCGCACCCTCGGCAACTGCCGCGCCCACGGACTTGTCCACCATCTCCTGCCGCCATGGCCGGACGTGGACACAGCCCACGATCTGGCCGCCTATGCCACCCGCAATCGGGACAAAGATACCCGCTCCATGGACCTCATCCGCGGCCTTGGATTACTGGAGGACGCATGGAAGACCTGATCCGCTCCTTTCTTGTCGAACGCAACTGGGTGCAGGGCGCGCCGAAAATCAGTTTCCTCGCCGCCGGTGAGTACAATCAGAATTTTCTGGTGCAAAGCGGGGACACGCGTCTCGTCTTTCGCATCAATCATGGCAGCCAGCTCGGCCTTGCCGATCAGATTGGATATGAATTCAAGGTATTGCAATGCGTCGAACCCTCCAAGGTGACGCCGCGCCCCCTGCGCGTGCACACTGATCCCCGGCCTTTCGGGGGCGGCGTCATGCTCATGCAGCATCTGCCCGGGGAAGCGCTGGTTTATGAACGCGACCTCGCGCGCGCGGCGGACATCTTCGCCCGCATCCACGCCCTGCCGCCCTGCCCGGAGTTGCTGGTCCAGAAGGATCCCATCGCGGCCATCGCCTTGGAGAGCCTGACGCTCATAAACCGCTATCCCGATCACGCCCTGACGCGGCAGCGCGGCAGACTGCTGGACTATCACCAGCACATCGTGCGTCTGGGCCAGGACAACCGCGCCCTCTTCGCGGCCGATCGCCTCTGCGTGGTCAACACGGAAGTCAACTCCGGAAATTTCCTGATCACCCCGGGGAGCGCGTATCTGGTGGACTGGGAAAAGGCCGTGGTCTCCAGCCGCTATCAGGATCTGGGCCATTTTCTGTCGCCCACGACCACCCTGTGGAGAACCGAGACGATCCTCGCCCAGGAACAAAAAGACGAGTTCCTGAAAGCCTATCACCGCCGCCTGCCTGATCCTCCGGCACTCAAGGAACTCATGCGCCTGAGCCGGATCATGGAGCAGGTCATCATCCTGCGCGGCCTGTCCTGGTGCTTCATGGCGCACCACGAATACACCCATGCCGTCAAGCCGCTGACCGATCCTCTCACCCGAAAAAAAATCGAGCTCTACATGCGCGACCTCGATCGAATCATCGCTTCCGCTCCTTGAGCCGATCCTTGCAGCCCGGCCGCTGTATGACGAACATCTTGTCATCAGACCGACTTTGACGCATTGTCCTACGTCGGCGTCAAAGCCGCCTCGATTTTCTCCATGAACATGCAAAGGATGCCTTCATGTCCCGCGATTCCTTCAAAACCGTCTACTCCACAGAAAAACCAACATGCCGCAAGTGCGGACGTGTGGACTGCATCTGCGGCCAAACCCGCCCCCCGGCCCGGGGTCCGGTACGGGTCGGCAGGGAAACAAAGGGCCGCAAGGGCGCGGGAGTCACGGTCGTGACCGGACTGGCCCTGCCTGAAACAGAGCTCAAGGCGCTGCTGACGGACTGCAAGAAACGCCTGGGCTGCGGCGGCACCCTGCGGGACGGGGTCCTGGAATTCCAGGGAGAGCACCGCGACACCCTGCTGACCTTTTTGAAAGACCGTGGCATCACCGCCAAGAAGTCGGGGAGCTGATGACGGCAAGCATCTCCCTGCAACGACAACTCGAC
This sequence comes from Desulfomicrobium macestii, assembly GCF_014873765.1. NCBI lineage: Bacteria > Pseudomonadati > Thermodesulfobacteriota > Desulfovibrionia > Desulfovibrionales > Desulfomicrobiaceae > Desulfomicrobium > Desulfomicrobium macestii. The sequence goes on from NZ_JADBGG010000019.1 coordinate 64,994, forward strand.
CACCTGAACCGCGCCCAGCGTCACGCGGGCATCGGCTCCTTCGAGCACGACATGGACACCGGCGCGACCTTCTGGTCCGACGAACAATACTGCCTGCTCGGATTCGAGCCGGGCACGGTGACCCCATCCCTGGACAAGTTTCTTAACCTCCTCGAATCCGGCAGCCGGGCACGCTTCCTGCGCAGGGTAAGCGTCTGTTTCGCCACAAGACGCGAACTGCGCACCGAACTGCGCTACACCCCTGAAAACGGCTCCCCGCGCGTAGCCCAGATCCGCGCCGAATTCGAACCCGACGAAAGCGGTCATCTGCGCATCATCCGGGGCACCTTCCAGGACGTGACCGAGCGCAGGGCCGTGCAGTCCGCGCTGCGCCAGAGCGAGTCGCGCTACCGGTCCATTTTTGAAAACGCCCTTGAAGGAATTTATCAGACCACTCCCGAAGGCGTATTCCTGAGCGCGAACGCCTCCATGGCCAAAATCCTGCGCTACGACGACCCCGCCGACATGATGGCAGGCATACGGGACATCGGCCGCGATCTCTACGCCGACCCCGCCGACCGCAAGCGCTACATGGAACTTCTGGAAGAGCACGTCCGGGTCATGGGCTTCGAGACGCAGGTGCGGCGCAAGGACGGCAGCCTGATCTGGGTGACCCTCAACTCCACCTTGATCCAGGATGCGGGCACCGGCCGACCCTGCCTGATCGGAACCATGGAAGACATCAGTACACGCAAACGCTACGAACTGTCGCTGATCGAATCGGACCAGCGCTTTCGGAACCTGCTGCAGCAGATAAGCTGCATCGCCGTGTCCCTCGACAATCAAAACCGGATCATCTTCTCCAATCCCTTTCTGCAACAGCTGACCGGGTGGAACGCGACGGAACTTGGCGGCCGCGACTGGTTCGAGGTCTGCATCCCCCCGGACCAGCGCGAAGCCATGACCAGGGTCCTCGCGGACACGCAAGAACCGGAAGGCACGGACACCGAAATCCTGACCCGACTGGGGGCGCGGCGCCTCATCCGCTGGAACACCGTGCCCGACATCAATGTGCAGGGCGAAACCACGGGCGTGACCTGCATGGGCGTGGACATCACCGCGATCAAAATGGCCCGGGACACCTTGAGCAAAAGCGCGCTGCTTCAGTCCATGCGGCTGCGCATCGACGACGCGGCCCATTCGACCTCGAATTTTGCCAGCCTCATGCGGACCGTGCATCAAATCCTGGGCGAAACCATCGACGCCAAGAACCTGATCACCGCCCTCATCAACACGGACAAGAACTCGCTTGAATTTCCCTATTGGGTAGATGAAATGACCGATGTCAGCGAAGCGGCCCCGCGCATCGACGATCTGAACGATCCGGAAAACCGGCGCCTGACCCTGGAGCTTCTGCGCGGCAACGTCCCCAACATCCTGAGCGCCACCGACATGGCCGCCCTGGCAAAGACCGGAAAAATCCGGCTGGTGGGCGTGATCCCTCAAAGCTGGATAGGCGTCCCGCTCAAAGTGCGCGGCAAGGGCATCGGCGCCCTCATCGTGCAAAACTACGCAACACCCGTGCAATACACCCGGGACGACCTGGACATCCTGCTCGAAGTCTCGGAGCAGATCGCCCTGGCCATCGAACGCCAGCGCCACGACGAACTCTCCCAGACCGCCGAGGAGATTTTCCACGACATCCCCTCTGGGCTTTTCATCTACAAATGCCTCGAACCCGGCCAGTTGGTCCTCGAAACCGCCAACCCGGCCGCCCTGCGTCTCATCCACAAGCGCCTCGAAGAGGCCAGGGGCATGCTCTTCACGGACATCTGGCCGCGCGGCACCCTGCTTGAGAGATACCTGCACTGCCTGCGCACGAAAGAGCATTTCGACAAGGAAGCGCATCTCTACGAAGACGACCGCATCCGGGGCTATTTCCGCATCCACGCCTTTGCCCTGCCCGGAGAAAAGCTGGCCGTGGCCTTCGAGGACGTCACCGAACGCGAGCTTGTCCAGCAGGCCCTCATCCGGGCCAAGGAGGCCGCCGAATCGGCCAACAGGGCCAAGAGCGAGTTCCTGGCCAACATCAGCCACGAAGTGCGCACGCCCCTGAACGGAATCATGGGCATGCTGCAACTGGCCCTGCAGTCCGAGGCCTCCCCGGAGCTTGCCGAATACATGCGCACGGCTCTGGCGTCGTCCCGCAACCTTTTGCGGGTCCTGAACGACGTGCTCGACTTCACCAAGGTGGATGCGGGAAAAATGGAACTACTGGAGCGGGAATTCGACCTGGATGAACTGCTGAGCCAGGCCGTAAACTTTTTCAAGGCCCTGGCCCTGGATAAGAAAATCAGCCTCGCGCTTTCGACCCCGGCCAATCTGGGAAGATTTGTCGGTGACGAGGGACGCCTGCGCCAGATCCTCTTCAACCTGATGGGCAACGCCCTCAAGTTCACCGACACGGGCAGCGTGACCCTTGAAGCCTGGCCCGTGGGCGAACAGGCCGACAAGACGCGCATCCTGTTCACCGTGCAGGACAAGGGAATCGGCATCCCGACGGACAAGCTGAATTATGTCTTCGAATCCTTCACCCAGGTCGACGGAACCTATTCAAGGCGCTATCAGGGAACGGGACTCGGCCTGCCCATCGTCAAGCGCCTGGTGACGCTCATGGGCGGCAACATCTCGGTGGAGAGCATGGAAGGCGAGGGCACGACCATCTTCTTCGTCCTCCCCCTGCGGGCGGCACCGCCGCTGAAGGCACATGTACCGGCGCGGCCAAAGCCCGTCAGCACCGATGTCGGCCCGCTTGGCATTCTGCTGGTGGAAGACGACATGGTGAACATGACCATGGCCAAACGCATGCTCGAAAAGCTGGGACACGGCGTCATCTGCGCCCGCAACGGCCTGGAAGCCCTGGACTGCCTGCATGTCCCCGGCGTGGACGTGGTGCTCATGGACATCCAGATGCCGGAAATGGACGGGATCGAGGCCACGGAAATCATCCGCAGCGATCCACGTTTCGTCCACTGCGCCCAGATCCCCATCATCGCCCTGACCGCCCACGCCATGGCCGGCGACGAGGACAAATTCCTGTCGCGCGGCATGAACGCCTATCTCTCCAAACCTTTCGATCACGTCCGCCTGCAGGAACTGCTGCATCGCTTTTTCGGCTGATCGATAGCGCGAGCCGAAAAAAAAACCTCCGCAGGAAATCCCGCGGAGGCCGTGCATCGGTATGTCCTTGAAAAGGCTATTTCAGTCCGGCCGTACCGTTGAAGCTGACGGAGATGACCTCGTAATCCACGCGCCCTTTCGGGACCTGGACGGAGATTTCATCGCCTTCCTGTCTGCCAAGCAAGGCCCGTCCCACCGGCGACTCGATAGAGATGGTGCCCTTGGTGTGATCGGCCTCATCGGGCCCGAGCAGGGTGTAGGTCTTGCGCTCTTCGGTCTCCAGATCCTCGACGGTCACCGTGGCTCCAAATACCGCGCGGTCGCTCTGCAGCGTATTGATGTCGATGACTTCAAAACGAATCATGCGCGATTCGATATGGCTGATCCGGGCCTCCAGCATGCCCTGGCGTTCACGCGCGGCGTCGTATCCCGCGTTCTCGCGCAGGTCGCCCTCTTCCCGGGCTTCCTTGATGGCCTGAATAATGGCCGGGCGCTCTTTCTTGAGGTCTTCCAGTTCCTTTTCCAAACGCTTGAAGCCTTCGACTGAAATGGGAATCCTGTTCATCATCATCCTTTGTGTGCAAAAATAGCATTGAGCCAATAAAAAAAAAGATGCTTTGCCCACCAATTGGCTTGTGGCGGGCAAAGCGAAAGCGACATTTTCAAAAGCAAACCAAGAACCTGACTAGTGCATCCACGGTTGCGGGTCAAGGGGCTTGGCAAACCATTCCGGCATCGCGGCCCGGCAAGAGGCCGGGGGGCCGGATTTTCATTCCCTCATGACCTGGCCGAGCCGGGCAAAGGTCTCCTCGGCGGCGGGCCGCAGCCGCACATCGTGCACGTCCTGCAACTTGCGCATCTGCCGGATCATCTGCTCCAGCCGGTCATCCTCGTTGACCAGAAGCCAGATGCGGCTCTCCTCGCCGCCGTCCGTGGGCAGGCAGAGAATGGCTTCGACGTTGAACGCGCGGCGGGAAAAAAGACCGCAGACATGGGACATGACCCCGGGATGGTTCTTGACCAGCACATCGAGGACGGTGCGTGACGTGTTGCTATGCATGGCATTCACCTCCGAGCATGGTTCTGTTGGCGGCCCCGGGAGGGACCATGGGCCAGACTTTCTCGTCGCGGTCCACCGGGACATGGATCAGGGTCGGTCCCCTGTGGGCCAGGGCCTCGCTCAACACGGCATCGGGATCGGCGGCTCCGGCCAGGTCCCAGGTCTTCCATCTGAACCCTGTGGCAATGAGCGGAAAATCGACGCTCACGTCGTAAATGGATGAAAAATAATTGGCCTTGAAAAAAAGCTCCTGCTGCTGGTGCACAAGGCCGAGGCAGGCGTTGTTCATGAGGATGATAGTCACGTCCACGCCCTGTTCGGCGGCCGTGGCCATCTCCTGGATGTTCATGAGCAGGCTGCCGTCGCCGCTGAAGCAGACGACCTTGCGCTCGGGAGCGGCCAGGGCCGCGCCGATGGCCGTGGGCAGGCCAAAACCCATGGTGCCGAGCCCGCCCGAGGTCAGCCAGCCGGTCCCGGGCATGAAAGGATAGCTCTGGGCCGTCCACATCTGATGCTTGCCCACGTCCGTGACCACGATGGCGTTTTCTCCGGCCAGTTCCCCGACCCGGCGGATCAGTTCCTGCGGGGTGTCGTGCCCGCCCTGCTCCGGGACCTGGGAGGGAAAGGCCAGCTTCAGGGCCTCGATGTACCCGATCCATTCCTGGCGCTCGGCCGGTGCGATCCTGGGCAAAAGAGCGCCGACGACTTCGCGCACGTCGCCAAGGATCGCCACGGAGGCGGCCCTGAGCTTGTCCAGTTCGCTGTGGTCGATGTCGATATGAATGACCTTGGCCTGGGGGCAGAACTCCTGCACCTTGCCCGTGGCGCGGTCGTCGAAGCGCACCCCGGCAGCCAGGATCAGGTCGCAGGCTTCAAGCGCCATGTTGGTGTGACGCTGGGCGTGCATTCCAAGCATGCCCATGTTCAGCGGATGGTCATGCGGCATGGCTGTCAGTCCCATCAGCGTCGATGTCACGGGCATGGAGGCGCGTTCGGCGAGGGTCAGCATCTCCTGGCCCGCGCCCGAGGCGACCACCCCTCCGCCGAGCCACAGAATGGGCCGCCGGGCGGAGTTGAGCATTTCCACGGCCGCGTCCAGATCCCCGTCGAAACAGGACGGAACGGGTTCGCGCTCGCCTATCTCGGGCCAGTGAGTAAAATCGGCCGTCTCCAGCTGGACGTCGCGCGGGATGTCGATCAGCACCGGTCCGGGACGGCCGCTGGTGGCGATGGCGAAGGCCTCGGGGATGATGTGCAGCAGGTCGCGGGCCTCGCGCACCAGAAAATTGTGCTTGGTGATGGGGATGCTCATCCCGTAGGTGTCCACCTCCTGGAAGGCGTCGGTGCCGATCATGGCCCGGGGGACCTGGCCGGTGATGCAGATGACGGGGATCGAATCGAGCTTGGCGTCGGCGATGGCGGTCAGGATGTTGGTCGCGCCGGGCCCGGAGGTGGCGAAACAGACCGCGGGCAAGCCGGTGACCCGGGCCATGCCCTGGGCCAGAAAGCCCGCGCCCTGCTCGTGCCGGGTCAGGACGTGACGGATGCGTGTGCTGCGGGAAAGTGCGTCGTAGAGGGGGAGATTTGCGCCGCCGGGGATGCCCGCGATGGTGCGGATGCCCTGACGTTCAAGAAGGCTGATGGTCAGCTGCGCGCCGGTCATGGAAAACATCGTGCACTCCTTTTTCAGCTCGTCTGTAGACCGGCGGAGGGTGAGCTGAAAAAGGAAAACCCCCGCCGGCGCCTGCGCTGGCGGGGGAAGAATTCGTCCGTATCCCGTTACAGCGTCAGGGCGTCCATAACGACGCATACTACTACGACTACTACTAGGCTTACGGAGACGTCGGTAGTGATGCGGTTCATGGGGCTCTTCCTTGGGATTTGGATAATCGAGTATCGAAAGATTTTTTTAGGCTGTTCAAAAAAAACTGTCAAGCAGGCGCTTGACCTCGAAGACTCCGGCAGGACAGAAAAAGCTTGCCCGGCCACGCCGGTCCATGACACTCGAAAACAATGCCAGACCTTGATTCAGAAACGGTTTGCGGGCATGGTGCTCTTGCGGCCGACAGATTCATCGTATCGAACTTCAACCACTCACAGGAGGGCTCATGCCCACATCGGAATACACGCTTTTCAGCGGCGGCGCCCAGGGTACTGAAACGGAATTTGGCCGTCTGGCCGAACAATACGGCATTCAGGAAGTGACCTACACCTTTGAAGGCCACAAGATCGAGCGGACCCGAGGGCTGCGCGTGCTGACCCCCGAAGAGTTGATGCGCAAGGATGTGAGCCTGAGCTATGTCTCCAAGCTCCTGAACCGGACCTTTACCAACGCCCCCATGATGCGCAGCATCCTGCAGACCGTCATGTACCAGATCGAATCCGGTTACGAGATCTTCGTGGTCGGAAGCATCATGGAAGACGGCACGGTCAAGGGCGGAACGGGCTGGGGCACGGAGTTCGCCAAGATCTGCAACAAACCCCTGTACTGCTTCGGCCAGGTCCGCAATTCCTGGCACAAATGGACCGGTGAGATCTGGGAACGCTGCGAAACCCCGACCATCACCAGCCACCATTTCTGCGGCACGGGCACCCGTTTCCTGGAAGACAACGGCCGCCAGGCCATCGCCGACCTGTTCGCAAAATCTTTCGCAAAATAGCTCGGCAGCGCAGTAGCGCAGCCTGCCTTTTCATAGGTCCTATAGGTCCCATAAGACCCATAGGACCTATTTTTTCAGCTTGCGCACCACTGCCTTGGCCACCGCCACCCCATCCATGGCAGCCGAAACAATGCCGCCCGCATGCCCGGCCCCTTCGCCGCACGGAAAAAGGCCGCGCACCTGCGGGTGCATGAGCGTCTCGCGATCACGCGGGATGCGTACCGGGGAGCTGGTTCGTGATTCAACGGCCAGAAGCGTCGCCTCGGCGCTGTCGAATCCCTTGTGTTTCCCGCCCAGAATGGTCAGTCCCTCCTGCAGGGCCCGGACCACGAAGCCCGGCAGCAGGTCGTGCAGCGGCGCGCTGTGGATGCCGGGAATGTACGATGTCGCGCCCAGATTCTCAGACACCCTGCCCTGCAGAAAATCATCGGCCCGCTGGGCCGGAGCGCGCTGAGTCCGGCCGTCTCCGGCGCGGAACATGGTCTGCTCGACCTCGGACTGAAAGCGCAGCAGCGCCAGCGGATCGTCGCCCGGCACGTCGGAAGGACGGATCTCGGCCACCAGTCCCGCGTTGGCGAAGGGAGCCTTGCGGCTGGCCAGGCTCATGCCGTTCAGGACCAACTCGCCCGGAGCGGTTGACGCCGGAACCACGAATCCGCCGGGGCACATGCAGAACGAAAAGACGCCCCGCTCGCCCGTCTGGCAGGACAGGCGATAGCTGGCCGCGGGCAGGGCAGGATGACGCGGGCTGTGATGATAGAACATCCGGTCGACCAGCTCCTGCGGATGTTCGATGCGCACGCCCAGGGCGAAGGGCTTGGCCTCGATGAGCACCCCGCGTTTGAGCAACAGATCGTAGATGTCGCGGGCCGAATGCCCGGTGGCCAGGATCACGGCGTCGCCCTCCACCGTCTCTCCCCCGGCCAGGCGCACGCCGCGAACCTCCCCGGAGTCCAGGACCAGATCGGTCACATGCGCCTCGAAATGAATCTCTCCGCCGGCGGCGATGATGGCATCGCGCATGTTGCGTACCAGCTTCGGCAGCACGTTGGACCCAAGATGCGGGTGCGCGTCCACGCCGATATCCGGGGACGCCCCGTGGGCCACGAAAAGATCGAGAATTCGGTCCACATCGCCATGCTTCTTGGACCGGGTGTAAAGCTTGCCGTCGGAAGAGGTGCCCGCCCCACCTTCGCCGAAGCAGTAGTTGGAGTGCGGGTTGACCAGTCCTTCGGAGTAGATCTTCTTCACGTCCTTGAGCCGGGCGCGAACGTCGCGTCCGCGCTCCAGCAGCACGGGCTTTATGCCTGCCTCAAGCAGGGTCATGGCCGCGAAATATCCGCCCGGACCGGCTCCGACCACGACCACCCGCTCCCCGCCCAGGGGCCTTGGCGTGAACACAGAGGGGGCCGTGTCGTTCCCGCCCACGGCGATGCGCAGCAGAAAACGGGGCATCTTGGCCCGCGCATCCACCGAGCGGCGCACCACACGCACCCTGACGCCGCCGTCATCATCCATTCCGGCCTTGGCCAGGGCCTGGGCCCGTATGTACGCCGCGTCATCGATATTGTCGGGCTCCACGAGCAGATCGACGTGAATGAGTTCCATGAGGTGTCTCCGTATTGAAATATTTTTAAAACCATTCTTCGCGGCTGGCCAAAGCCTGCGTCAGCGAAGGATAAATTCGGGCCGCGCCCTCGCGCACGTCCGGCTCCGGCGTGGACAGATCGGGAATCATCATGGCGCGCGCCCCGGAGGCGATGGCCGCGCGCATGCCGGGATTGGAATCCTCGAAGATGACGCAATCCCCCGGCTGCACCTTGAGCGCGGCGCAGGTGCGCAGATAGATGTCCGGGTCCGGCTTGGGCCGCTCGATCTGCTCAATGGTCATGATCGACGCGAAACGGAACAGTTCCGGCCAGGCCTCGCGATTGCGCTCGACCATCTCGCGCCGGGACGATGTGGCCAGGGCCAGCGGCACTCCCTGCCCGTCAAGCCAGGTCACAAGCTCGACCGCTCCAGGCATGGGCGGTATGGCGCATGCGCGGCGTTCCTCTTCGCGCACCGCTTTCCAGTTCGCCCGAAATTCAGCCAAAGGAAAGTCTTTAAACCAGCACTTGAGCTTTTCCTCGCAGAGCACATTGGGAACCCCTACCAGGTGGGCATACAGGCCGTCATTCAAGTCAAAGCCCAAACGGGCCGACTCGCGCTGCCAGATCCGCTTCAGGGTGGCCTCGGTATCCAGGAGCAGCCCGTCCATGTCAAAAAGGACGGCCGCGGGTCGTTGCGCTTTCTTCATGGCGTTGGAGCTAAGCGCGAACCGGGGAAGTGGCAAGGGGAATTGCGTCGCAGCCTCCGGCGGATCGTCTTTACAGGCGGATTCGCCGGGGATACTCGTTGTGCATGTTCACGGTCAAAACCGCCCAGACCGCTCGGAGCAAGCAGGAAAATCAAAATGGCCACCTACAAGGAACTCATCGCGGCAAAAGCCGTGCTGGAATTGCCCGATCGCGCCTCATTGGGGGAAATCAGAACCTCCTACATAAGCCTGCTCAAGCGCTGGCATCCCGACACGTGCACAGAAGGCAAAGAAAAATGCAGTGAAATGACCCAGAGAATCGTGTCAGCCTACAGGACGGTTTGCGCCTACTGCGAAGCCTACGAATATTCCTTCGATGATCAGGAACTCAGGCGCCATCTCTCCAATGAGGAATGGTGGCTGGAAAAATTCGGCGAAGACCCCTTGTGGTCAAAAAATCATAAATGACAGACTATTAAATCACTCCCAGCCTTCCCCCACCTTCACAGACAAGACTTTTTGGCGGCACTCCGAAACCGAACGCTGCAACGGCAAAGTCTTCTTCATCAAAGCTCCGGTCGAAAGCTCCTTGCGCCTGGCAATCTCTCCAATCCAAAAGACTCCTCCTCACACGCACTCTTCCGTATTTTAAAGACATACCAATGCTCTTTTGAAATTGCGGTAAAAACATCAATTATTTTATTTATAAAATCATTTGATTCTTATATTATATTTGATATGATTCTTTTAAAAATCCATAATTATAGTTCATCGTATTGAAATTTAAATATTTTTTAATTCAATAATATTTTTTTTGGAATCTTTGAATGATAGATTAATTCTTGACAAAATCAATCAACAAAAAAACAAACTTCGACCCAGCAATGCAAATCATAACATTTCAACTCTTGAAATAAAGCACGCACAATGCACACAACCAGAAAAGAAAATCTGAAATAAAGTAGGCTATTGTACAAAAAAATAAGACATTTTTTTGAAATGGACATTTCGAAGAAAAATCAAAACGCAGGAAAACGGGAAAGACAATCATAAGTACAGCCGCATTCGCCCCCAGATCAGGATAAAAACAGACTGAACGTCCAAACTTGATTCTTGCCGGGTATGCAAAAGGGGAAGTCCATGAAAAAATTCCTGAAGCCGACCCTTCTCATTGTTTTTGGAATCGTCATCGCTTTTCCACTCTTCAGCATGACCTATTACACGATGGTCAGGACCAGCACGCCGCAGTTCTGCGCTTCATGTCATGAAATCCAGTGGGCGTACAACACCTGGAAGACATCGACCCATGTCAACAACATGCAGGGTTTCGTGGCCGATTGCATGGACTGTCATCTTCCTGCACCGCATGACACGGCAAACTTCTTCTACATGAAAACTATGCACGGCCTCAAAGACGTGATCGCCCACTTCATGATGGATTCCCCCGACGATTACGATCATGCCAAGAATCGCAGAAATGCTTACGCGTCCTTCAAAAACGACCAGTGTCTCAAATGCCACCGCAATATCGAAAACATTCCCTACAAGCGCGGCGCCATGCTCGCACACAAGCAGGTTCTGCATCCGATGCCTGGAATGGAAAAGCGCTGCGTCGAATGCCACTACGACCTCGTGCACAACGATCGCACATATTATGACTACAACAACCTGGATTTGCTTGCGAAAAAATAATCATTTCGGGGAGTCCACCTCAAGGAGGAAACGAATGAAACACCGTTACGCTTTTTTCATCATCTCCACCCTGCTCATCCTCGGCCTTGGCGCATGGGCAGGAGCGGACATGAACAAGGTCAAGGAGTTCCGCATCGAGCGGGGCATGTCCGAACAGGCCAGGGCCTGCATTGAATGTCACAAAGCCGAAACTCCCGGCCTGTTCGCGGACTGGGCGAACAGCAGACACGCAAGCGCCAATATCGGCTGCCTGGACTGCCATCAGGCCGAGGCGCATGACGCCGATGTGTCCGAACCCCACTACAAGCAGTATCAGCGGACGGACAACAAATGGGGCAAGCAGGAGTACCGCATGCCCATCGCCGCAGCCGTCACGCCCAAGGACTGCTCGCGCTGCCATCCGGACGAGGTCAAGCAGTACGCCAAGAGCAAGCACGCCAACACCATCGAGATCATGTGGAAGATCGATCCCTGGCTCAACAACGGCATGAACAGCGACTGGGAGCGCACCGCCGGATGCTACTACTGCCACGGCACGGTGCTCAAAAAGGACAAGGACGGCAATCTCGACGCCTCGACCTGGCCCAACGTCGGCGTCGGACGGGCGAATCTGGACGGCTCGCTCGGAAGCTGCACATCCTGCCACACCCGGCACCGCTTTTCCGTGGCCGAAGCCCGCAAGCCCGAAGCCTGCGGCCAGTGCCATCTTGGTCCGGACCACCCGCAGATCGAAATCTACACCGAGTCCAAGCACGGAGCCATCACGGAAGCCAACAAGCATGAATATCGCTGGGATTCCGCGCCCGGAACCTGGACGGCAGGCGTGGACTACCGCACGCCGAGCTGCGCTGGCTGCCACATGTCCGGCTCGGGAGCCGTCATCGGCACCCATGACGTGACGGAGCGCCTGGGCTGGGAACTGCAAGCCCCGCTGACCGTCCGGCCGCAGGATTTCGCACCTTTCCCGGCCCAGACCAGCTGGCAGGACGAACAGGAGAAGATGAAGACGATCTGCGTGCAGTGTCACGCAAGAAGCTGGGTTGACGCCCATTACGTCAAGACGGACAACTCCGTGACCGAATACAACGAGGTCTATTTCAAGCCCGCCAAGGCCATGCTCGACCAACTTTACGAGAAGGGTCTTCTGGATAAAACCCGGTTCTTCGACGAAAAGCTGGAGGTCGAATTCTACGAACTCTGGCACCACGAAGGACGTCGGGCCCGCATGGGCACGGCCATGATGGCTCCGGACTACACGTGGTGGCACGGCTTCTACGAGTGCAAGCACCGCTTCAACAATTTCATGGCCGAAGCGCGCCACCTCATCGCCACCAACCAGAAGGCCGAGATCTTCAAGGATTTCCCCAACGCCAACGGCGACACCACCAAGCCGGAGGTCATTTTCGGCCCGAAACAGTGAGCGTCCCCTGAACAACTCGATAAGGCGGCGGGGTCCTGGGCACAATGTCCAAAACCCCGCCGCCTTTTTGCAACTTTCATCTCCGGCCCACCCCAATCCACTTCGCCAGGCTCCTGAAGTCGCCTTGATCCCCCCTGCCCGTTAAGCTAGGGTCCTATAATCCCACCGAAAAACAGTGAGCGCAGCAATGAAATTTCTCGTTTCTCAAATGGCGGCCCTGGTCAAAAGCGGCCAACAAAAGGCCAATACGCGACTGATGATCCGTTTTCTGTTCATCCTGCTCAGCTTCTTTGCCGCCTTCACCGTTCTGTTCCACTTCCTGATGGCCTACGAAGGTCAGACACACTCCTGGATCACCGGTCTGTACTGGACCCTGACGGTCATGAGCACCCTGGGCTTCGGAGATATCACCTTCACCTCGGATCCTGGGCGCCTCTTCTCCATTTTCGTGATGCTGAGCGGCGTCGTGTTCATGCTCATCGTCCTGCCCTTCACCTTCATCCAGTTTTTCTACGCGCCCTGGCTTGAAGAACAGAACAAGGCCAGGGCCCCGCGCAAGGTTCCCGAGACCATGTCGAACCACGTCATCCTGACCTTCTGCGACGCGGTCACCCTCAATCTGGTGGAAAAGCTCAACCAGTACGGCATCCGGAGCGTGATCCTGGTTTCGGACCTGCAGGAGGCCCTCAATCTGCATGAGACGGGCCTGAACGTGGTCCTCGGCGAACTTGACGACCCGGAAACATATCTGCGGCTGCGTGTGCGCGAAGCGGCCATGGTCGTGGTCATGAACGATGACGTGGCCAGCACCAACATCATCTTCACCATCCGCGAGGTCGCGGACAAGATCCCCGTCATCACCAACGCCGATCAGGAGGACTCCGTGGATATCCTGGACCTCGCGGGCAGCACGCACACCTACCAGTTCACCAAGATGCTGGGACAGGTACTGGCGCGGCGGGTCATGGGGGTCAGCATGAAGGCCAACATCATCGGCAATTTCGATGAACTGCTCATCGCCGAGGCGCCCGCCATGCATTCCGCCCTCCAGGGACGTACCCTGGCCGAAAGCAGGCTACGCGAACTGACCGGCGTAAACGTGGTCGGCATCTGGGAGCAAGGCCGCTTTCAGCTGCCCGACCCCATGACCATGATCGGCGCTTCCACGGTGCTGGTTCTGGCGGGTTCCGAGGCGCAGCTCGACACCTATGACGCGCTCATGGGCGCGACAAAGCTCAGCAAGGAACACAGCGGGCCGGTGGTGGTTCTGGGTGGGGGCAGGGTCGGCATGTCCGTGGCCAGGACCTTGACCGAAAGGGGCGTCGACTATCGCGTGGTTGAAAAGAAGACACTCAGGAACACGGAGGATTCGAGAATCATCCAGGGCAGCGCGGCCGATCTGGACATCCTTGTCCTGGCCGGAATCAACGAGACGCCGTCCATCATCATCACCACCCACGACGATGACCTGAACATCTTCCTGACCATCTACTGCCGCCGCCTGCGGCCCGACGTCCAGATCATCAGCCGGGCCAGTCTGGACCGCAACATCAACACCCTGCACCGCGCCGGGGCCAATCTGGTCATGTCCTTTTCATCCCTGTTCTCGACCACCATCCTGAACCTGCTCAATCCGCACAAACTGCTCATGCTCTCCGAAGGGCTGAACATCTTCCGCTCGGAACCGAGCCCGGCCATCGTGGGCAAGCCCCTGCGCGAACAGAAGATCCGCCAGTCCACCGGGTGCAGCATCATCGCCATCAAGCGGGGCGAGGAAATGCTCCTGAATCCCGAGCCGGATACCATCGTGTCCAAGGATGACGAGCTCATCCTGATCGGAACGGCGCAGGCGGAGAAGAACTTCATGGAGCAGTACCCGGCCTCCTAGAAAAACGGCCCGGGCGCACGTTCACGAACCGGCGCGCGCAGTGCCCTGCTCCGTCACTGCGTGGAGGAGCCACTGTCCATGGCCCGGCGCAGGATGGCCAGCAGTTCGCCCTTGTCCAGCACGATCGGATTTCCGTGCATGCTCGATGCCCGAGCAGCCTTTTCGACCGCCTCCTCCATGACCTCCCCGGTCAGCCCCAGCGCCCCGAGCCCCCGGATGCCAAGCTCGGAGCAAAGCGCCCGCACGAATTCCAGTCCGTCCTCGGCCCGGGCGTCCTGAGTACCGGTCAGCAGCCTTCCGACCTCGTCGTATCTGGCAAGCGCCGGATGTTCCGGGGCCACGTGACGCAAAACACGGATATTGGCCTCCATGACATGGGGCAGCAGGGCCGCGCAGATCTCGCCATGCGCCGCGCCGAGCATGCCTCCCAGGGGAGCGGCGAAGCCGTGCACTGCTCCGAGCTTGGCGTTGGCCAGGGCCATGCCAGAAAACAGGCTGGCCAGGGCCATGTCCGAACGCGCGCGCATGTTTGCCCCGTCCTGCACCGCGACGCGCAGCGAACGCGCCGCCCGCGTCAGACCGTCGCGACAGAGCGGATCGGTCAACGGACTGGCCGCATGGGACACGAAGCACTCCATGAGCTGGGTCAGGGCGTCCATGCCGGAGGCGGCGGTCTGCGCGGGGGGCAGGGACACGGCCAGCTCGGGATCGACGACGGCCAGGGTAGGGATCAGATCCGACGCGCGCAGACTGGCCTTGACCCCGTGCGCGGGGGAAAGGAGCACGGCGTTGGCCGTGACCTCGGACCCGGTCCCGGCCGTGGTCGGCACCGCGACCATGGGCAGGGGCTCATGCTCAAGGGGCGCGCCGCGTCCGACCACCTCCAGGTAATCGAACAGGTCGCCCGTATTGGCGGCCAGGGCGGCCAGGGCCTTGCCCGCGTCGATGACGCTCCCGCCCCCGACGGCCACGACCACATCGCAACGCGCCCGCCGCGCGGATTCGGCCTGCGCGGAGATAAACCCGGTTTCGGGCTCGCCGCCGACGGCAACACAGAGCACGTCATCCATGACGGCCTTCAAATCCTCAAGCAGCCAGTCATAGCGCTCGGGGCGGCTCCCGGTCACAAGCAGGCAGCGTCTGCCCATGTGGGAGGCGTGCGTGGCTACGCCCGCCCTTGAACCAATGCCGAAAACCACGCGCGCGGTGGAAAAGGAATATATCATGTCGCCTCCAGAACTCCCCTTTTATGCCCTCGCGCAGCCGTCCACAAGCAGGAGCGTTCCGACCGGCGCAAAAAAAAACCGCAATCTCTTGCGAGTGCGGTTTTTAAAATTGGAAAGCAGCCGGTTCTAGAGGTTGCGATAAACCCTGCTCCCGGGAGCCACGTCGTCCACGACCCAGACATTGCCGCCGATGACCGCGCCCTCTCCGATGGTGATGCGCCCGAGAATGGTCGCGCCGGAATAGATGGTCGCGTTGTCCTCGACGATGGGATGACGGGCGATGCCCTTGACCAGATGTCCGTTCTCGCCCTTGGGGAAGCTCTTGGCGCCCAGGGTCACGCCCTGGTAGAGGCGCACGTTCCGACCGATGATGCAGGTCTCGCCGATGACCGTGCCCGTGCCGTGATCGATGAAGAAGGACTCGCCGATGGTCGCGCCGGGATGGATGTCGATGCCGGTGGCCGAATGGGCCATCTCGGTGATGATGCGCGGGATGAGCGGCACGCCCAGAAGATAGAGCTCGTGGGCGATGCGGTAGTTGGTCACGGCCCTGATGGACGGATAGCAGAAAATGGTCTCACCCGGATTCTTGGCCGCCGGATCGCCGGCAAAGGCGGCCTGCACGTCCGTGGCCAGCATGTGTCGGATGCGCGGCAGGGTCTTCAGGAATTCATTGGAAAGATTTTCGGCCCTCACCTCGCATTCCACGGAACATGAGTTCTCGTCCTTCTCGCAGGCGAAGCAAAAACCGCGCTCCACCTGCTGGGTCAGTTCGCGGCGCACCTTCTCAAGCTTCGAGCCCACGAAATAGGCCATGTTCTGGGGCGTGATGAAGGATTCCTTGAAAAAACCCGGAAAAAGCACGGAGCGCAGCCGTTCCACGATCTCCGAAAGGAGCTCCACCGAAGGCATGGGCGAACCAAAAGACGGCTGGTGGTAGACGCCTCTGTAGGATTCCGGGGCGCACAGGCTTTCCACCACCCCGCTCAGGACATTGTCGATCTTCAAATATTTGGCCATGCTCAGCTCTTGGATGCAAAAAGTTCAGTGGACAGATAGCGCTCGCCTGTGTCGCAGATGATGGCGACGATGAGCTTGCCTTCCATTTCCGGTTCCCGGGCAAGCTGCAAGGCAGCCCAGACATTGGCTCCCGAAGAAATCCCGCACAGGATTCCCTCTTCGCGGGCAAGGCGGCGGGCCATGATCATGGCGTCCTCGTTGGAAACGGCGACTATGCGGTCAATGGTGCCGCGATCAAGCACTTCGGGAATGAAATTGGCGCCGATGCCCTGGATCTTGTGCGGTCCGGCCTTCCCGCCGCCAAGGAGCGGAGAGGCTGCCGGCTCCACGGCCACGGCCATGAAACCCTGCTTGCGGCGCTTCAGGGTGCGGCCAACCCCGGTGATGGTCCCGCCCGTGCCCACCCCGGCCACCAATACGTCGATGCGGCCGTCGGTGTCGTGCCAGAGCTCTTCGGCCGTGGTGCGTTCGTGCGCGGCCGGATTGGCCGGGTTGACGAACTGCCCGGGCATGAACCCGTCCTCAAGGGACGCCAGGATCTTTTCCGCCTCGGCCACGGCTCCGGCCATGCCCGCCGACGCAGGCGTGAGCACGAGCTCCGCGCCCATGGCGGCAAGGAGCATGCGTCGCTCAACGCTCATGGACTCGGGCATGGTCAAAATGAGATGATAGCCGCGCACGGCGCAGACAAAGGCCAGACCCACGCCGGTGTTGCCGCTGGTGGGCTCGACAATGACCGAACCGGGACGAAGCCTGCCGCTGCGTTCGGCCTCGTCGATCATACTCAGCGCGATGCGGTCCTTGATCGAGGACAGGGGGTTGAAAAATTCGAGCTTGACCACAACATCGGCCAGACAGCCGGTGGCCATGCGGTTCAGGCGAACCAGGGGGGTATTGCCGACCAGGTCGGTCATGGAATTTGCGATCTTCATAAAGCCTCCTGAAAAGGACTGACGGCGCGAAAATGAACCAGGACGCGGGGTAAGTCCAGGCAAAAAAAATCCGGCCCTGAGGCCGGACGGGTGCTTGAAAAAATTGTTTTTACTCCAATCCCTTGGTTATAAAATCAAGAGAAGTGAGAGCATCTTTCAGGCGCTTGCCGGGAGAAAATTTGATGTCTTTTCCCGGATGCGGATCCTCGCCCTTGCGCGGGGCGCGCTCGACCACGGCCATGGTCCCGATGCCAGGCAGGTTGATCTTGTCCCCCTTGCTCAAGGACTCGGTGATGCTCTCCATCATGGCGTCCACGACCCGTTCGGCCTCCTCCTCGGAGTAGCCCATTTCGGCCTTCAGGCGTTCGATGAGATCGGCTTTTTCAACTTGAATCTCGGCGTTGTCCGCTACCATAAACGTCACCTCGCATTGGTATGGCTCATTAGATAGACAAAACCGGCCATGCGGTAAAGAGCTTCACAAAGCTTTGTGAAATATTTATTGAAATGGCCCCCAATACCACTTCAGGCTATGGGGATTTATCCTTGCCTTGTCAATCCCGGGAGATCCGTAATGAATAGACCACACCTGCTCGTGGAAGAACGTGACGCCTGCGCCATAATCGCCTTCGTGGACAAGCGCGGTCGCGCCACCCACGCCAATATCGTCAAGACCATCGACGCCTTGAAAAAAATGGCTCACCGCTCCGGCGACATCAACAGCGAAGGCGACGGCTGCGGCATCCTGACCGACATTCCACGCTCCATCTGGGGGCAACGGCTGGAAGATGCGGGACTGAGCCGCCACCTGAGCGAAAGCCGGGGCTTTTTCGTCGGCCACTTTTTCCTGCCCATGGATGCGCCGGCGCAAACCGGGGAACTCAAGGAGCGGCTGCGGGCCATCCTGACCGCATCCGGCGCGGAAACTCTCCTGGAGGTGGACGACCAGATGCACCCCTCCGAGCTCGGGCCCATGGCCCGGACCGAAGCGCCCCTTTTCCTGCAGATCTGCGGCCTGGTCCGCGACGACACCCGACAGGAAGGCGGCAAGCGCCTCTTCAACATCCAGATGGAACTGGAACGCGACCTGCCCGAAGCGCACGTCTGCTCGCTCAGCCTCGACAGCGTCATCTACAAACTGCGCGGCACTCCCGATCTTCTGATCCGGGTCTACCCGGACCTGCAGAACCCGGACAGCAAGGCCCTGATCACCCTCGGCCACAGCCGCTACTCCACCAACACCCTGCCCACGGCCCACCGCGCCCAGCCCTTCTCGCTGCTGGGGCACAACGGGGAGATCAACACCATCGAGAAGCTGCGCAGCTCGGCCCGCGCGCTCGGCATCATGCCCACGCCCGGAGGCAGCGACTCCCAGGACCTGAACCGCATCCTCGAAGGGCTCATTCATGTGCACGGCTTTGAATTCATGGAAGCGCTGGAGATGGTCTTCCCGGCCATCCATACCGAAGTCGAGCGCATGCCCGCCGATCTGCGCCGCATGTACGGCTTCTACCGCTGGTTCTTCGCCCCTTCCGCCCAGGGCCCGGCGGCCGTGGTTTCGAGGTTCGGGGACATGTGCATGGGCAGCGTCGACGCCCTGGGCCTTCGCCCGCTCTGGTTCGGGGAGAGCGACTACGACTATTTCCTGTCCTCGGAGAAGGGTGTGGTCGATCTGCAGAGCACCATCCACGATCCGCGCCCGCTGGCTCCGGGCGAGAAAATCGCCATCATTTCCGGCGCGGGCAAGCGCGGCGAGGTGCTTGACTATTGCGCCCTGCAGGAGCGCCTGAAGCGCCTGTTCGAGCAGGGACGCCTGACCCCGCTGGCCGACAACCTGCACGGCAAGATCCCCGAATCCATCCTGAACTGCCCGGAAGGGGCCTGCCACGAGCTGCGCCGCTTCTTCCTGGACCGGCCCGTGTTCGACGACGGGGCGTGCCCGGCCGTCTCGGCCCTGCTGGCGGCTTTCGGCTGGCACAAGTACGACCAGAACATGCGCAAACACGTCGCGGCCACAGGCAAGGGGCCCATCGGCTCCATGGGTCATCAGGGCCCGCTGTCCTGCATGGACGACAAGAGCCTGTCCAACGTGAGCGACTATTTCAAGGAGAACGTGGCCGTGGTCACCAACCCGGCCATCGACCGCGAGCGCGAGGCCGAGCATTTCTCCACGGCCGTCATCCTCGGCGACCGCCCGGACAACCCGGATCGCCCGCCCGTTGGCCTGCGCCTGAGGACCCCCATCCTGCTCGGCGGCGAGTTCAGCCCGGCCCTGTCCTCCCTCGATATCCTGTCCGTATGCCGGGAGCACGGCACGCACACCCTGGAGCAGGTCCTGGATTTCTTCACCGCCCAGCAACGCGACCCCTCGCGCATGGCCATCCTCGACGCCACCTATGTCCCGGACCAGGGACTGGCCGGGCGGCTGGACGAGCTTGAGGACGAAGCCTCCCAGGCCGTCGGGCGCGGAGCCGCCATCCTCGTTCTGGACGACAGCGCGAGCTTTGTGGACGGACGGGTCTACATCGATCCGGGCCTGACCGTGGCCCGGCTGCACCGCGCCGCCGAAACGGGCCGCATCCCCCGCCTGCCCTCGCTCATCGTGCGCAGCGGAGCCATCCGCAACCTGCACGACATCATGTTCATGCTCGGTCTCGGCGCCGCCGCCGTGAACCCCTACATGCTCTGGAAACAGGCCTACGCCCAGGCCGAGAGCGCCGAAGGTCTCCAGCGCACCCTCTCCCACACCCTGACCGCGCTGCAGACGGGCGTGGAAAAGATCATGTCCACCATGGGCATCCACGAGCTGTGCGGGTATGGCCGGATCTTCTCCTCCATCGGCCTCAAACGGGAGCTTGAGGAAGTTTTCGGATGCGCCAATTTCTGCTCTTCCGCATCCGCGGGTCTTGGCTACACAGAGCTTGAAGCGCAGGGCCGCAAACGCGCGGAACTGGTCCGCCAGGGCCTTGAACGCAAGCTCGCCGGCGACCCCAAACGCAACGCCAGGACCGGAAAAATCCTGCGCTCCGTGGCCGTGGGCAAGACAGGCTACCTGCAAATGGCCGAGGCCCTGGACGAGGTTGACCGGGACAACCCCGTCGGACTGCGGCATCTGCTGGACATCGCCACCCGCGACACCGCGCCCCTGCCTCTTGAGAACGTGGACATCTCCATCGGCCGGCACTCCATGCCGATTCTGATCTGCGCCATGTCCTTCGGCTCCCAGGGGGAAAGCTCCTTTCGGGCCTATGCCGAGGCCGCGCGCAAGACGAACATCGTGTGCATGAACGGCGAGGGCGGCGAAATCCCGGACATGCTCGGCAAATATCGGGAAAATCGCGGCCAGCAGGTTGCCTCGGGACGCTTTGGCGTGTCCATGGAACTTCTGAACTCCGCCCGCTACCTCGAAATCAAGGTCGGACAGGGCGCCAAGCCCGGCGAGGGCGGACACCTGCCCGGCTCCAAGGTGACCGAGATGGTGGCCCAGGCCCGGCACTGCAAGCCCGGCATCGCACTCATTTCGCCCTCCAACCATCACGACATCTACTCCATCGAAGATCTCTGCCAGATCATCACCGAACTCAAGACCGCAAACCCCGAGGCGCGCATATCCGTCAAGATCCCGGTCACCAGCGGCGTGGCCACCATCGCAGTGGGCGTGGCCAAGGCCGGGGCGCACATCGTCAACATCAGCGGCTTCGAGGGCGGCACGGGGGCGGCACGCGAACACGCCAAGAAATATGTCGGCCTGCCCGTGGAGATCGGCGTCACCCAGGCCCACCGGGGGCTGGTCGAGGCGGGACTTCGGCATCAGGTCGAGCTGTGGTGCGACGGCGGCGTGCGTTCCGGGGCGGACGTGGTCAAGCTCATCTGTCTAGGCGCGGACCGGGTCGGGGTGGGCACGGTCGCGCTCATGGGCGTGGGCTGCATCAGCTGCGAGCAATGCCACCTGGACACCTGCCCGCGCGGAATCTCCACCCAGATCCGTACCGTGGAAGAGGCCAAGGCTCGCGGCGTGAAGCTCTTCAAGCCCCTGCAGAGCGAGGTCGAGGCCGAGAACCTGGCCCGCCTGCTGCGCGCTTTCGGCGACCAGATCCGTCACATCCTGGCCGGACTCGGCGAAAGGAGACTGGCCGACCTGGTCGGACGCACGGACCTTCTGGTCCAGGCCAGGGGCCGTGATCAGGTCGACCTGACCGACCTCCTCGTGCCCGCGCCCATGGACTCCGTGAAATCATACTGCCCGGTGCCGCGCATCGTGCGCAGGCCGCTGGACAACCTGACCCGGCTCATCTCCGACATGGCCCTCTCGACCCTCGGCCAGGAGTGCGGATTCGTGCAGTACAAGGAAGAGAACGTGCGCTCCGTGGACCGCGCCGTGGGCACCTATCTTGCGGGAGCCATGGTGCGGGAGCGCGCGGCGGGCGACCGGGGCAAGGTGGAGCTGCTCCTGACCTCCTCGGTTCCCGGCAACGGCCTGTGCGCCTTCAATATCGACGGGATCGGCACCGTGGTCGAGGGCGGCGGCCAGGACGGCATTGCCAAGGGGGCGCGCGGCGGAGAGGTCTGCATCCTCAAAGGCGTGAACATCCTCGGCCAGCGCGTGGACGGATCCGTAGGCAAGTCCCTGGCCTACGGCGCGCTTTCCGGCACGATCATGGTCCAGAACCAGGCCGACTCGCGCGCCTGCGTGCGCATGTCCGGAGCCGACGCCATCTTCGGAGGACGCATCACCGCGTCCGTGCGCGACGAACTCGGGAACATCGCCTCAAGAGCGCACCTGAAGGGCTTTGCCTTCGAATACATGACCGGCGGCCGCGCCGTGGTCCTGGGCGATCCGGGCCCATGGATGTGCGCAGGCATGACCGGCGGCGTCATCTACCAGTGCCTCTACCCGGAATGGAACTTCGGACGCGAAAATCTGCAGCGCCGCTTTTCGAGCGGATCGCACGTGGTCATCAAAAACCTGGACGAAGACGACATCGTGCAGGTGCGGGAATTGCTGGGCAAATATGTGAGCACCCTGGAGCAGAGCTTCCAGAAGGAGGAGGCGGTGATCGTGCAGGGATTGGCGGACGAGGCCCAGGGGCGCTTCGTCAAGATCGTGCCGGGGAAAGGCACGGGCATCAAGCCGGAATAAAAAGGCACATGGCGCCGGGACATCCAATCCGGCGCCATGCCGCCATACATTGACGGACGGCGTGCGACGCAACCGCTGGGAGTCAAATCAGGCTGAAACCGCCGTACATGATCCCGGCGAAAATGCCGAAATTGAAGGCGCTGATCCAGGTCGTCCACGTGTAGCGACTCTTGTATATGGCCACTGCAATGACCCCAACGGTGATGAGTATGACGACCAGCCATTCCAGGCTGCCCCCACCCCATTCCAGCAGATCCCTGGCGACGTAGATCTGCCCATACCCGAGCAACCCGCCATGCAACGCCGAAACCACACCGAAATGACTCAAGAAATCGTCGATAGCCTGGATGAACAGACAGATGATCACGGCGCCTACGACCAAGATGAATTGCGTCATGCTCCTCTCCTGAACTGCGCATAAGGCTTGACGGAAATTCCAGACAAAACCTCTGCAATAAACAGGTTACACCAATCAACTTTTTTCAAAAGCGGCGCCTTGAGCCGCATCCTGGAAAAATCCGCCTCCAGTACCGGGACTCCCAAGACAAATCTGTTCCGAACTTGCATGGCGGCTTGCGGGCGGGGAACGTATTCACAGCAGGCGTGGGGCAATCTTTCCAGGACGCACTCCCCGCTTGAATCAGAGCGTGTCAGATCCAGGGTGAGAACAACGTGTTCTCGCTCATCCTCGAAGCCCTTCTTGGCGAAGAACCTGATGGCCGCCGCATTGCCGGCATCCGTATCCACGACGAACTGGCAGGCTCCGGCGTTGACCATGCGCTCTTGCAACTCATCGTAGAGTTTGTGGGCCACGCCCATGGACTGAAATTCCCTTTCCACTCCCACCCAGACAATATAGCCGTACGCCCATGAATCCTTGCAGGTGAGGGTGCCGATGATGAATCCGGCCAGGGTGTCGCCCGCATGGGCCACGAGGCTGAGTTCGGGTTCCGTGCTGAAGTGTCCGACCACCTCCCGCTTGTCCCAGGTACTGTACAGGAAGGGGTAGAGCTCTTTTGTGAAAAGACGCTCGCCCATGTGATAGACCTCGGCCAGATCGTCCAGCTCCATCTCACGGATGCAGATTTTACTGGCAGAGTGATTTTTTGTGCCCATGATTCAGCTCACTTCCTGTTTACGGTTGCACAACCATTTTATGAAATATTCACGATCCGCTTCACTTCCTGCACCATCAAACCAGATAATGCTCCCTTACCGTTGAACGATTGCATCGAACTTTCGCTCAGGCCCTGTTTATCCTTATCTTCGAACTGCTACAAAGAGTACATCTTGAGCATGATGCATATACAGCGATCTCATTTGATGTTTCTTGAATCTGCATTCAAGGTTGCGTCATCCTGCCCGAACAAAGCGCCATGAACCTGGCTGGTCAATGTGGCAATCCTGTTCCATGATCGCAGTCCGGCGGAAAAATTCTTCCATGATCGCCCGGCGGCCTTGGAGCGCGGTTCGCATTCGGGGCAGTCCTTGTCGCCTTTACCCGCAGCGGCATTCTTGGCAGCGCCCAGACTCAAGGTCAGGACCACATGCTCCCGCTCATCCCTGAAGCCCTTCTTGGAAAAGAACCGGATGGCGCCGGTGTTGCTGGCGTCCGTATCCACGACAATCTGGTGCGCCCCGGACTCGGCCATGCGCAGGGCCACTCTGCCGTAGAGCTCATGGGCCACGCCGAGCGACTGAAACCTGCTGTCCACACCCAGCCAGATAATATAGCCGTAGATACGTGATGTCTTGGTAATGAGGGAGCCGATGATGAACCCGGCCAGCTCGCCGTCCACATCGGCCACGAGACTGAGCCCTGGTTCGGTGTTGAAGTGCCCGACCACCTCCCGCTTGTCCCAGCTGCTGTACAGGAAAGGATAGAGCTCCTTGGTGAAGAGTCGCTCGCCCAGGTGATAGACTTGGGCCAGGTCGTCCAGCGCCATCTCGCGAATGGAGATCGGGGGAACTGTTCGAGGCGTTGTGCTCGTGATTTTTGCATCCCACTGCTTCACCATGGCGGACCAATTTCGCGAGGGTTCCATGCTTTCCTCCGTTGTCTGCATGATTCGTTCACCTGATTTTGCTCATTATTTGTTCCCTAATATTTTACTCTTACGCCAAAGTAATCTTATGCCCATACTTCTACCGATCGCATTCCGCGAATGTAATGCATAACAATATTAAAATATGAATGCCCATAATACGTATCTGTACGTATTATGGGCATTCAACACCTTGGGTATCTAACCCATCAATCGAAAATCATACTGAAATAATTGTATTTTATTTTTCAGAAGACTGTCACCTGAGCGCCAAACGGCGTACTACTCAAACAATAACCGGAAAAAGATGTAGCATATCGAAATAAAAGAAAAATTTAACAAGAACACTAGGTAGTACGTAGTATCGAGCGGGACCACTCTTTCTCGGTCCGTCAAAGCAGGCTCCCTGCCGGCTTGGTTGCCCCGGGATTCACCGGCAGAAAAAATGAGCCTTCGGTCGCAGGCAAGCGCCTGTTTGGACGGAATTATGTCAGTCCATCCAAGAGGACCAAAGGCTCATCTTCCCAAAATCACAAAGGCAGGCCCAAGGCGATAACGGCCACGGCGACACAAACCGGAGTAACCAGAAAGGCGGCCACGAAACGCCGCAGTCGTCTCTCCTTGATACAGACGGCACACATCCCCTTGCTGTCATCTGCAAAGTACAACCCGCATTTTGGACACGCATAAATAGTCATGAGAAAATCCTCCATTAATTTCCCAAATGACTATCATTTTTACTCTGTTTTACCATCAGTTATAGGTAAAAACTGTTATAAATATATATAAGTAAGAAGGCAAAAAAATACGCAAGTACTTATAAAAATAAATACCACATCGCATTCACTACGTATCTACACTTACGAAGCTGAAATAGGACAAAAGCATCGGAGCGGAATCCGGTCCCGCTGTCCTCAAGTGTCGCTATTCGCCCTGAAAACCCGGCCGGGTATTTACCGTTGCAAAGCCTTCATTTCGAGAGCGACGGACGCGATCGCCGGACAGCCGCTCAAAGTCAAAGTACGCACGCACGTCCGTCTCTGCGCTTGCATACCGAGTGTGCCATTCCGCCGGAACAGGCATTTCCTCGTAAAGCTCCACTCGCCTGGCCTCAAGCAGCCGCACGGGACGTCCCATCCATTCGGCGGCGCAGTACACGCGTCTTCCCGCATGTTCCGACAGAGCCTTCAGCCACTCCAGACCTTCCACGCAGCGCAGCAAATGATGGTCAAGGATGACGTTCCTGACGTTTTCGACTAGGCGAACGGCATTGCGCCAAGCCTGCTCGCGCTCCGCCGCGCCCAGCTGGGCGCGATACAGGGGCGGACCAGCGGCGAACACGGTTGTCGGCCGCCACTCGATGATGTGGTCCACGGCGCGATCGTCCAGGAGCTGAATGTCGGAGGCATGCACGAAAACATGGCCGTGATCCGTGACCTTGGTCATCATGACCTTGCCTCCACGACTTTCGCAAGCGCCGTGGGGATAAAGGGGCGAAAAGGAGATTTCCCCGAGGTCCAAGCCTTGCGCAACGCGCAGTTTCAGACCGAATACGCGCATGAGATTGTCGAAACGATTGCGCATGCCGGGCAAAAGCGAGGTCGCGGATGGACACCAGCAGCGCCGCGAGCCTGTGCCCGGTGGCAGATGGCGGATATCCAGCTGGTAGGGATTGGCGTTTGCCAAGGGGATATGGTCGCCGTGAAAATGGCTGAAGACAACGTCCGTCGCCGTTTTGAGCGCAGCCAGGATCCGCCTTCTGACCATGATTCCCATGGCGATCTGCATGGGATGAGGCAGCAGGCCGTGGCGAACATAGCCGAGGGCTATGCCGGGATCGATGACGATGCGCCGCTCCGACGTTTTGGCCAGGCAACACAGTCCGCGAACCCCAAGGGATTCGGTGCCAAGGATGTCGATGGTCATGCCCATGGTCAGACTCCGCCGTAGTGCCCATATGCCTGATGAACGGCCTTGAGCGGCCCCGCCGTATTTTCGATCATGAAACCCCGCGCCCTTGGGCTCGCAAAAAAAGATAAGACATCCGCAGCCAAAGCCCAGGCAAGCCGCGACTCAGCCTTGCGATCCTTCTCAGCGAACTTGCGACGCCCGCTACAAGCAGAAAAACTCCAATTCTGGACCGCCTGCCCCCAAACAAACTTAACGTATTGTAATCAAAGCAAATTTATCAACATTAACTGCCACACAAGCGAACAGCGCGACGATCGTGATCGAAGCCGAGCCCCATCGATGAGAGATTTCAGACAGTTTCAGATCTTTAATATATTGAAATTTCATCATGGAAACGACTGTAACAATTATCGACGCGAGGAGCCTGCAGCGAATGTAGTCGGGGCAAATTCAAACACTGATTCAAAGAGTTATTAATCCGAGCATAAA
Organism: Desulfomicrobium macestii; assembly: GCF_014873765.1. Classification (NCBI taxonomy): domain Bacteria; kingdom Pseudomonadati; phylum Thermodesulfobacteriota; class Desulfovibrionia; order Desulfovibrionales; family Desulfomicrobiaceae; genus Desulfomicrobium; species Desulfomicrobium macestii. Next base: position 91,935 of record NZ_JADBGG010000019.1, read on the forward strand.
ATAGTTAACATTCGTGGAAGAATTGTGTACATTCGGATCCATGCAAACCACCGATGCACGCAAGCTTCCGCCCAA
>NZ_JADBGG010000020.1 GCF_014873765.1 Desulfomicrobium macestii
GATTTTTGTCGAGATGAGGAGCGAGACCGGCGAAGAATTCGTCGGAGCGCAGATTACCGTAGAGCGGTGTTAATCATGAATAAATCAACGGGCTGTTAGTGCCATACTGATCTGCTCCGTGATTGCCATGATAGCTTACAACGATAAACTGGATATCTGTCTGGCAATTATTTGCCTTGCTTTTTACAAATATTTTGAATCAAAATCCGATCTTGTTCATGGTTTTCTGCAAAGACAAGAGCGGATGGATCTGATTGCTCTCTCCATTATGATCCGTGGTGTCGGTAATGTCTTGGTCATGACAACAGCATACTTTTTCACTCAAGAATTAACATTGGCTCTTGCAATTTCTGTCGTCAAAAGTTGGGCAGTTTATTATTATATCGATAACAGAAATTATCTTCGCCTATATAAAGATCAGAATTTTGTTCATAAAACAGTGTTAGATTTATTTCAGATCGCGTGGCCACTAGGTATTGTCGTGTTTGCCAACACCTTGAACCTAAATATCCCACGTTATTTTATTGCGCACTATTACGGTGAATCTTTTGTCGGCATATTTGCCTCGATTAGTTACTTTCTTGTTGCTGGTGCGACTCTTGTCAACGCAATAGGTCAATCGGCTATACCGCGATTAGCTAATTTAGGTATCGCAAACATGCTGGCTTTCAAGGCGTTATCTCAAAAAATTTTCGCTGTTATTGTTTTAATAGGTTTGATTGGCGTTTTGATTGCTCATTATTTTGGCGATTGGATTCTGCATTTAGTTTATAATGACGTTATTTCCAATTATCATTTGTTGTTTATGCAAATAATGTGGTCCGGGGTCGCTGTTTACTCTTCAGTTGCAATTGGGTGTAGTCTTACAGCTTTAAGAGATTTTAGGTTACAAGGGTATTTTTCAATTATTAATATTGTAATTATGCTGGTCACTTCTTTTTTTCTAGTTAGTTATTACGGTTTGTCTGGGGCGGCTGTAGCAATTGGAGTAACACACTTGATCAAATTATTCATAGCGTGGCTCCGTATGCGATATGTTTATAAATATTGGAAATTGGATTATGTATGAACATACTAAATGCTGCGCTCAATTGGTATAAGTGTAAAACTAATCCGGTAAAGTATGCTCGAAGTTTGGGTGTTAATATAGGACAAGAATGTCGATTAATTAATATAAAACCAGGTTTTGGAACTTTTGGATCAGAGCCGTATTTAATAACAATTGGCAATCATGTAACTATAACTGCAAATGTTCAGTTTGTAACTCATGATGGAGGTGTATGGGTGCTACGGTTGAAGGATCCTGCATTAGACGTATTTGGTGAAATACTTATAGGTAGTAATGTATTTATCGGGTATGGCGCTATTATTATGCCGAATGTGCAAATTGGTAATAATGTTGTAGTTGGAGCTGGAACAATTGTTACAAAAAATGTTCCTGATAATGTTGTTGTAGCTGGAGTTCCTGCTAAAATAATTTGCACTTTAGATGAATATAAAAAGTCAGTTCTAAAAAACTGTTTCAGGATTAATCATTTGTCTGCTAATGAAAAGAAAAAATTTTTAATAGAAAAATTTAAAAAATTATGAAGTCTACTTTACGAATTTTACACGTTATATATGCTTTGTCAGGTGGTGGCGCAGAGAGGCAATTGCATCTCTTGATTAAGCATGCGCCGCCTGAAAGCACTCATGCCATATTGTGTGTCGACCAGCGTAACGCAGATATAAATGAATGGCCCGTTGAATTATTTGTACACCAACGGCGAGGCAAATTTGATTGGGGCTTCTTCCGTACGTGTCGTAATTGTATTTCACAGTTTAATCCGGACGTTATTCATGTTTGGTTGCCCCCAGTGATTTCGATACCCGCATTGGTTATGGCCGCCATACAAGGTAAGCCAGTGGTATTTTCGTACCGTAATTTAATGCGATTCCGCCGTGCTTTGGATGTCGTTGAATACTGTGCCGCATTGTTGTGTTCAACGAAAGTTATTTCCAATAACCTAATTTGCCAATCGTCTTGGGCTTATCGGTTGCTATATCATTTGAAGAATGGGTGTACGATTCCAAATGGTTTTGACTTTTCCGCTCTGGGTAATCAAATTGGACCATCTGTTAAAAGTGGCGATCTTTTTCGTTTAATATTCGTTGGTCGCTTGGTTGAACAAAAAAATATTCTTTATCTGATTCGCGCGTTGGCTTTATTGCCGCGTAAATACAATTGGCAACTTAACGTCTATGGTGAGGGTAGTCAAAAATCAGATGCGATAAAAATTGCATCTGAACACGGCATTATCCAAAACATTGTATTTCATGGGTTTGAACCTGACATTTTTTCAAAAATTGCGGAAAGTGATTTGCTCGTTATTCCCTCTGTTAGCGAAGGGATGCCTAACGTTTTAATCGAAGCCTTATCCATAAAAATACCCGTTGTGGCTTCGTCTATACCAGCTATTCTTGACGTAGTCGGCGATTCTGAATCCTCTATATTGATAGATCCAAGCGATCCAAGAAATATTGCTGATGGAATACGGATGTTTATGGATAATCACGGCGTGTATTTAAAAAACGCAGAAAAAGGGTTTTTAGTCGCAAAAAGGTATGATGCACGCACTATGTCGATTAAATATTACGATGAATATGAAAAACTGAATATCAATCATCTTTTAAACTGAAAATTTTTATTAACATTAAATCTTAAAAAATACTGAATTTTGCAAATTTGCTATGCTGTTATCATTGAACTTTTTACTCTTAGAACTGACTTGAGCATGAATTCTTTATACTCAAAATTCTGGTGGACACGATGCTAATTTCTATTGATGAGGTTGAGTCTATTTTATTTGGATATAAACATGAATTTATGTATTGATGCTTCTAATATTCGTTTAGGCGGTGGTGTTACGCATCTTGTTGAGTTGCTTAATGCTGCAGATCCTAATAAACACGGAATTAATAATGTTATTGTATGGGGCGGAAAAAACACCCTTGCAAAATTACCAGAACGATCTTGGCTTAATAAAATTAATCCAGACGTTTTGAATCGAGGATTACTGCATCGCATCTTATGGCAACGGTTTAGCCTGTCACGTCTTGCTCGTGATGCAAGTTGTGATGTCCTGTTTGTGCCGGGAGGGAGTTATGCGGGGAACTTTTGGCCCATTGTCACAATGAGTCAAAATTTACTGCCTTTTGAATGGGCAGAACTCCGTCGTTACGGTTGTTCTTTTAATACTCTGAAATATTTCTTATTACGCTATACCCAGTCTAGTAGTTTTCAGAATTCAGATGGAGTGATTTTTCTCACAGAATATGCGAAACATAGTGTTCAGGATGTAACCGGTTATCTTTCTTCTGAAACAGTTGTTATTCCTCATGGTCTTAATTTTCGATTTCAAATAAATCCTAAAGTTCAGCATCCGATTGCAAATTATTCAGATTCAAATCCTTTTTCTTTGCTTTATGTCTCAATTATTGATCAGTACAAACATCAGTGGCACGTTGTTGAGGCTGTTCATAAACTAAGACAATCTGGCTTGCCAATTATTCTCAATTTTGTGGGGCCTGCATATCCCCCTTCTTTGAATCGATTACAATCTGCAATTAATCAATATGATCCCGAGAAATGTTGGGTAAAGTATTATGGTTCTGTCCCCTATGAATTTTTACATGATATTTATGCTCAGGCAGATCTTGGTATATTTGCTTCTAGTTGCGAGAACATGCCAATTATACTTCTTGAAACTATGGCTGCTGGATTACCAGTCGCTTGTTCAAATCGTGGTCCAATGCCTGAAGTGCTTGGTAATGCAGGGCTTTATTTTGATCCTGAAAATCCAGCAACGTTATCAAAGACTATTTTAGATTTTATTAACTCTCCATTACTTCGAAATGAAAAAGCTTACTCTAGTTTTGCGCGCTCTCAACAGTATTCATGGTCTCGTTGTGCAGATCAGACATTTGCTTTTTTTTCAAGTATCGCAAATAAAAAACGTACAAAATTTTAGTTTTTACTTTATTATTTTTAAAAAATATATATTTAATCTGAGAGGCTTATATTTTGGATTATACGAAACAAAATTTCGCTTTTAAATTTAAAAAAACTGTTCGCTACATTCGACTCTATGGAATTAAGCGTACATTGGTCAAAATTAAAGGCCAATATCATATGAAGAAACTGTATTCAAATTTGCCAACAATTTTGATAAATAGTGATTCTGGTCATTTAGGAGTGATTGGCTGTGGAAATTATGCTTTTAGCAATATTGCTTACTATATTTATAAAAATTATGGTAGCGTCATTCGAGGAGCAATGGACGTTGATATAAATAAGGCAGCTTCGTTATATGAAAATTATGGTTTAAGTTATTATACTGAAAGTGCAGATAAAATAATCCACGATCCTGGTATCGATTTGATTTATGTCGCATCAAACCATGCATCACACGCTGAATACGCGATCCAAGCGCTCCAAGCAGGTAAGAGTGTACATATTGAAAAACCACACGTTGTTCGAGAAGATCAATTGCAACGACTGTGCGCAGCAATGGCAGAAAATAAGGGCCGGGTGAACCTTGGCTTCAACCGCCCACATAGCAGAATTGGCCTGGCTATAAAAAAATATCTTGATGCAGAAGCAGGGCCTACGATGTTCAATTGGTTTATCGCCGGTCACGAAATTTCACCTGAACATTGGTATTTTAAAGACGAGGAAGGCGGACGGGTTTTGGGGAACTTGTGTCACTGGACTGATTTTGTTCTGCAACTTATCGCACCAAAAGATCGATATCCGTTAACTATCACACCTACGCGTGGCAAGAAATCAGATTGCGACATCGCGGTTACATACATGTTTGGGGACGAGAGCATTGCGGCCATCACTTTTTCAGCGAAGGGCCATACTTTCGAGGGGGTTCGTGAACGTTTTGCCGCGCATCGAGGTAATGTTTTGATTTCGATGGATGACTTCAAAGATTTAACTGTCGAAGTCATTGAGAAGAAACACAAGCTTTCACCTTTTTTTCGCGATCATGGCCATGAGCGGAATATTATACGTAGTTACGAGATGGTTCGACCACGTTCCGGAGTAGCACCCGACAACTGTTCACTTGAGTATGTATGGGAGACTGGAAATTTATTCTTGAAAACAAGGGAATCCCTGGAGACTAATCAAAAAATTGTGATTCATTCTGGTTGGAATGGCTCGTAAATAATAACGTTGGTAGAGATTACTTGCTGATTCAATGTGCGTAACCAAACATAATATTCCAGCCACAATCGAGAATTTAAATTGAAACAAATCCTCCAAAATCTCAAAAACGGCGCTACCGAACTGATCGACAAACCCTGCCCCCTGCCTTCCCGTCATCAGCTCTTCATAAAAACCTCCGCCTCCCTTGTCTCCGCCGGAACCGAGCGCATGCTCATCGACTTCGGCAAGGGCAATTACTTGCAAAAGGCCAGGCAGCAGCCCGACAAGGTCAAGATGGTCATCGACAAGATCAAGACCGACGGCCTCATGCCGACCATTGATTCCGTCTTTGCCAAGCTCGATACACCCTTGCCCCTTGGCTATTGCAACGTGGGCCGCATCGCGGAGATCGGGTCTGCCCTTGATACGGGTTTCAAGGTAGGGGAGCGGGTGGTCAGCAATGGGAACCATGCGGAAGTGGTGTCTGTTTCACCCAACCTGTGCGCTCGCGTTCCTCATCCTGTGTCCGACGAGGCCGCAACCTTCACCGTTGTCGGGGCCATTGCCCTGCAGGGCATCCGTCTGGCCCAGCCGAACCTGGGCGAGTATTTCGTTGTCACGGGCCTGGGACTCATCGGGCTGCTGGCCGTTCAGATCCTGGTCGCCAACGGCTGTCAGGTGCTCGGCATCGACTTTGATTCCTCAAAGTGCGCTTTGGCCCAATCCTTCGGGGCGCAGACCGTTGATCTTTCCAAGGGCGAAGACCCTCTCAAGGCAGCCCAGGTTTTCAGCCACGATCGGGGCGTGGACGGCGTGCTCATCACCGCATCCACCAAGTCCTCGGAGCCGGTCATGCAGGCGGCGGCCATGTGCCGCAAGCGCGGCCGCATCGTGCTGGTAGGGGTGACGGGGCTGGAGCTGTCGCGGACCATATTCTACGAGAAGGAACTTTCCTTTCAGGTGTCCTGCTCCTATGGACCGGGCCGCTATGATCCCGAGTACGAGGACAAGGCCCAGGACTATCCTTTCGCCTATGTGCGCTGGACCGAGCAGCGCAACTTCGAGGCCGTGCTGGACCTCATGGCTTCCGGCAAGATTGATGTTTCGCCGCTCATCACGCACCGCTTTTCCATCGAGGAGGCGAAGAAAGCCTATGTGATGATCGCGGACAATACGGAACCGTTCATCGGCATTGTCCTGACCTATTCCCCGGACCAGGTGGACATGCGCCGCACCATCGCCCTGCCGGGCAAGGACGAGGCGGTGGCCGCGTCTGCGCCGGTCATCGGCATGATCGGGGCGGGTGGCTATGCGGGCGGGGTGCTGCTTCCGGCCATGAAGAAGGCCGGGGGCGCGCGCTTTGCGGCCATATCCTCCAGCACGGGCGTATCCGGAACGCATCTGGGGAAGAAGTTCGGCTTTGCCACGTCCACCACGGACACGGACACTCTTTTTGCAGATCCCGCCATCAACACCCTGGTCATCACCACGCGCCATAACTCCCACGCAGCCATGGTCAAAAAGGGCCTTGCGGCGGGCAAGCACGTCTTTGTGGAAAAGCCCCTGTGCCTGACCCTGGACGAACTGGCCGAGATCGAGACCCTTGCAGCAGATCATCCGAAGCAGTTGGTCATGGTCGGTTTCAACCGCCGCTTCTCGCCGCTGATCGTGGCTCTGCGCCAGGCCCTTGCTTCCATGAGCGAGCCCAAGGCCATGATCATGACCGTCAACGCCGGGGCCATCCCCATGGACCACTGGACCCAGGACCCCAAGGTGGGAGGCGGGCGCATGATCGGGGAGGGCTGCCACTTCATCGACCTGCTGCGTCATGTGGCCGGATCACCCATCGCCTCGTTCGAGGTCACGGCTATGGCCGGGGCATCCCGCGACAGCTTCAGCGTGAACCTCGGCTTTGCAGACGGCTCCATCGGCACGGTTCATTACTTGGCAAACGGCACCAAAGCCTATCCCAAGGAACGACTGGAAGTCTTTTGCGGCGGGCGCATCCTGCATCTGGACAATTTCAAGACCTTGAAAGGGTACGGCTTTCCCAAGAAGGGCTTCAAGAATGTGCGCCTGTGGCGGCAGGACAAGGGACAGCTCGGGCAGATGAAGGCTTTTTTCCAAGCCGTTGCCCAGGGCGCGGTAGCGCCCATCGGGCGTGATGAGATCTTTGAGGTCAGCAGGGTGACGCTGGAACTGGCGGAACGGCTTGCCAAAGAGGTTTGAAGTATATACTATGTAGATACTTTAAGCCGGGAGGATGGCATGGAAGCAAAAACCGTCAAATGGGGCAACAGTCTGGCGCTCAGAATACCAAACGCGATCGTCAAGGATTGCGGCCTTGCCGAGAACACGCTCGTCGATATCTCATTCAGAAAGGGCGAGATCGTCATCAGGCCCATGCGCAAGCAATATGCGCTGTCCGAGCTGCTGGCCGGAATAACCCCTGAGAATATTCATGGCGAGGTCGGCATGGGTGAACCCGTGGGTCAGGAGCTGTTGTGATGTACGTTCCCGATCGTGGTCATGCCGTATGGATGAATTTCAACCCCCAGGCCGGACATGAACAGGCTGGCCATCGCCCGGCGCTGGTGATCTCGCCCGCTTCGTATAACGGGCGGACGGGGCTGCTCCTGTGCTGCCCGATCACGAGCCAGATCAAGGGGTATCCTTTCGAGGTGAAGATCGAGGGCAATCCATCGATCTCGGGGGTTGTGCTGGCGGATCAGATCAAGAACCTGGATTGGCGGGTGCGGGGCGTGAAGTTTGTGACCGAGGTGGACGACTCCGTGCTCGAAGAGGTTTTGGCCAAGTTCGAAGCGCTGTTGCGCTTGGAATAAGCATGAGTCGCGCGCAAGGCTTCAGCCTGCCTGGTCAGATGCGCCTCCTGCGCACGGTATCCCACCTCAAGTTTCGGCAGATCTTTTTCCAGCTTCTGCGCCGCTTGGAGCCGAAGAGGCGGGTGTCCGTTCCCGTGGGCATTTCTCCCAGACCGGGCCTGTCCCTGACGCCGCCACTGCCGCGCGACTGTGGCGGCGAGCCCTGGGCCTTCACCTTCATAGGCGTACGCAAGAGCTTCGACCCCGCCCGTTTCGATTGGGCGAGCTTGGAACAGGACAAGCTCTGGCGCTACAACCTGCACTATTTCGATTACCTGCATGAACCGGAGCGCAGCAACGGGCCGGAGCTGATCGAGAGCTGGATTGCGTCCAACCCGCAGGGCAGGATGGATGCCTGGGAGCCGTTTCCGGTCTCGCTGCGGCTCGTCAACTGGATCAAGTTTTTCCTGTCGTCTGCCGCGCCGTCCCCGGTGCCTGCGTCGTGGCTGGACAGCCTGGCTCTGCAGGCCCGCTGGCTCTCCAAAAATATCGAATACCATCTGCTGGCCAATCACTATTTCAAGAACGCCAAGGCTCTTGTCTTTGCGGGGGGCTTTTTCGACGGCGTGGATGCGCGGCGCTGGCTGAACCTTGGTCTGCGCATTGTGTCCGAAGAGCTGGCCGAACAGGTTCTGGTCGACGGCGGGCATTTTGAGCGCAGCCCCATGTACCACTGCATGATCCTGGAGGACTGCCTTGACCTATTGAATCTGTGCCGGGGCAGCGGGTTGCCGGAGCTGACTGAGCTTGCGCGGGAACTGGAACGCGTGATCCCGGCCATGCTTTGCTTTGCCGGGGGCCTGACCCATCCTGATGGCGGCATTGCCCTGTTCAATGACGCGGCGCTCGGCATCGAGCCTGATTTCGCGCAGCTTCGGGATTATCATGAGCGGCTTGGAGGGGATCCAATAGCGCAGCCGATGGCGCGTGTTCTGCCCTTTCCCGCAAGCGGATATTTCCGGCTTGAACCGATGCCCGGTGACATGCTGGTCGTGGACTGCGGCCCAATCGGCCCGGACTATCAGCCGGGGCACGCGCACTGCGACATCTTGAGCTTTGAACTGTCCTTGAACGGGCGGCGGGTCATCGTGGATTCCGGGTGCAGCCAGTATGTGGACGGCGAAATCCGCCAGTACAACCGGGGTAGCTTGGGCCACAATACGCTGAGCATCGACGGCGTGAATCAGTCCGAAGTGTGGGGGGCGCACCGGGTGGCCCGCCGCGCAAGGCCGCTCTTTGCAGAGGCAAGGGATGACGGCGACACGCTGATTTTCGAAGGGGCTCACGATGGCTACAAGCGCCTTCCGGGCAAGCCGATACACAAGCGGCGCATTGTCTGGTCCGGCGGACGCATCGAGATCCGCGATCAGGTGGAAGGGCAGGGCGAGCACATGTTGGAACTGCGCTTGCACGTCCACCCGGACTGGACTGTGGAGTCCAGCCAATCAGGACTCGTGATCCTGAAGCTGGGGAAGGAGCGCCTCTGCGTTGTATCGACGCTGGGCGATCTGGAACTTGAGCGGGGCTGGTATTGTCCGCGATTCGGGCAGCCATTGCCGTGTGCCGTGCTTTGCGTGCGCCAGCGGGCGGTTCTGCCCTGGACTGGCGGTTTTGTCATGACCAAGGAGAGCTGACGCGTGCATATTCTTTTCCTGTGCCACTATTTTCCGCCCGAGGTGAACGCCCCAGCCTCGCGCACCTATGAGAACGCCAAGCGCTGGGTGCGGGCCGGGCACAAGGTCACGGTCCTGACCTGCCACCCGAGCCATCCGGGCGGCGTGGTCTATCCGGGTTTTAAAAACTCGGTTCATGCATGGGAAGAGAAGGACGGCATCCGGGTACTCAGGGTGGGCACCTATTTGAGCGCGAACAAGGGCTTTGTGAAGCGCACGGCCAACTATGTATCCTTCATGCTCTCGGCCATTGCGCAGTGCTGGCGGGTGAAGGACGTGGATCTTGTTGTCTCGACATCGCCCCAGTTCTTCTGCGGCATGGGCGGGTATTTTGTGTCCCGCTTCAAGGGCTGCCCTTGGGTGCTGGAGATCCGCGACCTGTGGCCCGAATCCATCATTGCCGTGGGCGCCATCACGAATCGTCGCGTGATCAAGGCTCTCGAAGGGATTGAGAGTTTCCTGTACCGCAAGGCCGACCATATCATTTCCCTGACCAACGCCTTCAAGCGCCACATCATGGGCCGGGGCATCGCGGCGGAGAAGATCAGCGTCGTGACCAACGGCGCGGATCTGGAACGCTACAGTCCGGGCGAGCGCATGAACGAGGCGCGCAAGGAATTGGGGCTGGGCGCGGACGTGTTTCTGGCCTCCTATATCGGCACCCACGGCATGGCCCACGGCCTGGGAACCATCCTGCGCGCGGCCAAGCGCCTTGAGAACGAGCCGAACATTCGTTTTCTGCTGGTGGGTGACGGGGCGGAACGGGAAAAGCTGCTGAGCGAAAAGGAGGCCCTGGGCCTGCACAACGTCATCATGCGTGGGCAGCAACCCAAAGAGCGTATGCCGGAGTTTCTGGCCGCAAGCGATGCCTGCCTGGTGCTGCTCATCAAATCGGAGCTCTTCAAGACAGTGCTCCCGTCCAAGATTTTTGAAGCCATGGCCATGAAACGCCCCATCATCCTGGGCGTGGAAGGCGAGAGCCGCGAACTGGTGGACGAGGGGGCCTGCGGCCTGTGCATTGAGCCGGAGAACGACCAGGAGCTGGCCGAGGCGGTGCTGAGACTGGCGCGGGAACCAGAGTTGGCGGCACAGCTTGGCGACCGGGGCGCGGAGTTTGTGGCGCGGCGGTTTGATCGCGAAGTGCTGGCGATGGCGTATTTGGGGGTGCTGGAAGAGGTGGCGCGGGGTGATGGTGTGACGGTTTCAGCGGAGGCCGTGAGTTGAGACTGGGGGGACTGGTGAATTGTGAATGGTGAATGGAAAGATATTTTATCCGCGCACTCATTTTTTAAATTTCCGGCGCAATGCGCCAAAGGTGACATTTGATGAAAATCATCTCCGTGGTGGGCGCTCGCCCCAATTTCATGAAAATCGCGCCCTTCGCGAAGGCCATAAGCGCGCATAATTCCGCCGATCCAGACCGGCCCATCGAACACATCCTCGTCCACACCGGCCAGCACTACGACGTACGCATGTCCGAAGGCTTCTTCCACAGCCTCGGCATCCCGGACCCGGACATCAATTTGGAGATAGGGTCTGGTTCCCATGCCGAACAGGTCGGGCAAACCATGATCGCCTTTGAAAAGGTGATCCTTCAGGAAAAGCCCGACTGGGTCGTGGTGGTGGGGGATGTCAACGCCACACTGGCCTGTTCGGTTGCGGCCAAGAAGCTGTGTGTCAAAGTCTGTCATATCGAGGCCGGTCTGCGCAGCGGCGACATGACCATGCCCGAGGAGGTCAACCGACTGGTCACCGATCGCCTGAGCGATCTGCTGCTGACTCCAGACGCCATTTCCGGTCATAACTTGCGGGCGGAAGGCGTCTCCGAGGAGAAGATCCGTTTTGTCGGCAACATCATGATCGACACTCTGGAAGCCAACCGCGACAAGGCCGCGCAACTCTCCATGGAAGACATTCTGCGCGAGAACCTGCTCCTGCCCGAGAAGGAAACCCCTGCCGTGGACTTGTCCGGAGACTTCGCGCTCCTGACCATGCACCGCCCCTCCAACGTGGATCAAAAAGAGGTGCTGGAGCCTATCCTGAACTTCCTCACGGGCGAAGTCGCCCCCAGAATGCCGATCATCTGGCCGATCCATCCGCGAGCCCGGAAGATGCTGGAAAACTTCGGACTGTGGGAAAAAGCCGTGGCCTGCGCAAACCTGGTCCTGTTGCATCCCATCGGCTACCACGAAATGCTCCGCCTCAACATGCAGGCCAGCATCATGCTGACGGACAGCGGCGGCCTTCAGGAGGAATGCTGCGTCCTGGGAACGCCCTGCCTGACGTTGCGCTGGAACACCGAACGCCCAGTGACCCTGAAGGAACACGGCGGAGCCAGTGTGCTGGTGGGGAACAATGTGGAGCGGATTCGCGAGGAATTTCACACGGCATTGGAGAGCGACAGGATGCCACAGCGGCCGGAGTTGTGGGACGGGTTGACGGCGGCGCGGTGCGTTTCTTGGTTGGTGGATAGTGAGTAGTGAATGGTGAATGGGGGGAGGCAGGGATGGAGGTGGGGATAGCTGCAGCGACAGAGGTAACGTGCCTTGCCAATCACTATTCACTATCCCGCTTCTTGAATTTTAAATAATGAAAATTATTTTGTTATGATGAACGATTCAGAATTAATGCAAAAGTATATGTTTTTTTGATTTTCTTGAGTCTGTTGTAGTATTGAGTTTCCACTTTCTAGTCTATAAATCAACGTGTATGTCTCGCCATTTTTTTTGTCGGTCCACTTTGCTTTGATAGATGGCGAGCCTAGTTTTTTCTCGCAGCACTCATCACTTTTGTTCATCGATACGCCGCATCCCCACATTTTTTTCTTATCAATAAGACATTCATGTAATGGTTTTGGAATATAGATTTCAACTTCTGGATTTTTCATCATCATTATGTTTTCAAAATTTTTATCAACTGAAACAAGCATAAGATGTGAAAATTTTTCATTCAGTATATTTATTAATTTTGAATTGTCGGATTCGATTCGGATTAATTTTTTTATATCTGTATTGATGAGTGGCGGTGTAAGCAGGAAGCCTCGCTGCGGGTGTCCTTGAAAAAAATTTTGCAGGTAATTATCTGAGGATCCAATTTTGGAATCACCACATATTAAGAATTGCAAATTTAATAATTCTTTATGGTGCCTTGCTATCTGTTCATAATCATTGCTGGATAGTTTAAGATTTATTGCATGAAGATATGTGTGACAGTATGTCATTATAAAACATGTCAGTATTGTGATGAACAGAGCTTTATTTTTCAATTGAGCCTCCAGAACCAGACGGGATTTGCCGTCCAATAAGCATCTTCATCATATGGAGCGCCATTTTCCCAAAGGCCGATGTGTCCCTGGCCTGAGAATGTCGGGATATTCATGTAGCAGATCACGCCATCCCCGCATGGGTTTCCCACGGAACCCGCCCAGCTTTGGTCCGGCACGCCCCACGAATTTCTCAACACTGCCGCCAGATCCTGCGCTCCGGTTACGAGATATTTGCCAAGTGCCTTTTTTCCATGGATTTTGAAGACACTCTCCATGCCAGGGTCCGCTTCGATCAAGGCCAGACTCATGCGGATTGCGCATGTGTTTTGATAGATCGACGAAATGGATTGTCTGTAATGCCTCTTCACTGATGCAAAACTTGGTCGCGCCATCGTTTCTGCCTCCGGGTTTTGTTCGTTGGTTGCGTAAGAGCGCAAACACGGATGAAATCCCGCAAAGCATACTTCAAGCTCGGCTGAAAAATATTGGAACAGGTAATGAGTTTGGCGGCAATGAGTGCGGAAAGTTCCTTACAGGTGGGGATGGGGGCGGGGAATCGGGATGAAACGCTCAGCCCCAACGGGGCATCATGTGATAGCCCGGGGCAACGCCCTGGGTATTAGGTCCTCCAAATTTCCAAGCCCTGAAAGGGCGCAACTCTTTGCCAGATTACAATCATCGGCCTAGCCAGGTGTTCCGCCCCTTCAGGGCTGGATTCCATTTGAACCTTGTTCCCAGGGCGTTGCCCTGGGCTGTCACCGTTCGCCCCGTTGGGGCTGGGACGCGACATTTCGTTGGGTTCTGCCCTGCCTCCATCCCTGTCTCACATTTCGGATTTTTAGCGCAGGCCAAAGGCTGGGTCGATGATGAAGCCTTTGGAGATGTCCCGGATCACTGGATCGAAGACTTTCTTGAGCGATGTTTCGTAGGTGAGTTCAAAGGTGGCCTGCGTTCCATGGGCCATGATTGATCTGCGATAGAAGATTCTGCCGTCCGCGTAGCCGGAAAGCACAAAAAAATCCTTGCCCAAATGTTTGTAGGTCACCTGCCGCCCCGGCGCGGCCAAGGCTTGGGCCATGGCCGCAGAGACTGTCTGCTGCGTATCGTTCATGCTCCCCCAGCAGCGCAGCTCGGCCAGGCCGTCCGGTGATGCGAATATCTGACCGTCCCCCGCATCCGACTCGCCCAAGGGCCCGAGCAACCGCTTCGGCCAGGCCAGGGCGTATCCATATTTGTGATTGACGTAGCAGCCGTATTCATCCGTACGCAGGCAGACATGCATCGTTTTATGCTTGGGCGGAGTGAGGTTTTTTCGGATGTGAGGGATGGCGCTTGTCTTGTCTGATCGGACTTCGCCAATCTCCTGTGCAGGCCTCGGGCAGTGCGTCCGTAAATACCCCTGGACTTGGTCCTGGCCGAGTCGCGCAGATTTTTTCGTTGCTTATCAGATTTGACTATCCTCAAGATACCGGTGTGTTGTCTGTGAATTCATCAAGTGCGTCATCTCAAGCTTCTGGTTTTGTCTTCTCGGAGGCGCCGGAAGTTGTTGCCAGTGCGCTGTTGTTGGCGAATGTCGGTATAAATTTTGTATACTGACTGATGATGAATTGAAACTATGCGGCGATCAATCCTTAAGATGGGCGAGGTTCCAATGAGCCGGATTCGGTATATTAAAATGTTGGCAGCGGTGGCCGTGTTTGCGCTTCTTGTTCCTGCCTTGGCAAGCGCGAATGTTTCAACAACCTTTGTCGGTTTTCAGGCCGAAATACATACAAACGGCGAGCAATTTGCGATCAGGAACATCTCTGACACCGCCACCATTACAGAGGTTCAGCTGACGTTGGGTACAGGAGCTTTGTTTGCTTCAGATTCCTTTTCGGTAGCAGGATTGACGGTTACACACTTTGCCGATGAGTCTCTGTACCCATCATGGGAAAACGCATTTACAACTGGCCTGACTTCAGTCGGTTATAATTCTGCTGTACTTTCTTCCGATATGAAGACAGCGACATTCTCGTTTACAAATTTTATTGCATCAGAAACGGATTTTGAGAGCGGTGAATCCTGGGGTGTTACATTTGGATTGACAGACATTGACGGTGACAGTGTGGGCGGTGCTGATATGAACTATGCCAAAATCGCAGTCACCTATGCAAATCCGGATGGAATACTCACCTATCTGTACGGAACATTTAACGGGAATAAACAATCCTTCCCTGCAGAAGTTGGAGAGTTGAGAGCCGTTCCAATCCCCGGCGCGGCCCTGCTCCTTGGTCCGGCCCTCCTCGGCTTGGTCGCGTTGCGGCGAAGAGAACTGGTCTGATTTCATCGGACGCGTTGAAGAACGTAATCGGGGGCAGGGACATTCTCTCTGCCCTTTTTTGCTTTTTTAAGCGCGATCCGCTGGGTTGCGACCAACGGCCAGGAACTCAATTTTAAAAAGTAAGGCGGCGGCCATGAAAAAGATCCTTGGACTGGTTCTGTTTGTGATGCTTGCATGCCCCGTCCATGCCGGCGGGTTTTACAAATGGAGGGATGCCGACGGGGTGCTGCATATCACCGACCATCCGCCCGACGAAGCTGTCGAGTCCGAAGTGGATTCCGAGACGCGCATCAACAAAGCTCCCATGGGTCAACGGGGCTCAGGTTCCCGGGTTCAGATTCAGGACCAGGGGCAGGGGTTGGGGCGTGTGCAAGGAAATCTTCCTGAAGAAGATAAGGCCCTTCAGGATACGATTAACCGCGTGAAATCCGAAATAGCATATCTGGAAAGCCAAAAACGCATGGACCCGTCCATGGAGCGTGCCGGACTTCGAAGCGACATCAGGCGGAAGCAGGAAATGCTACAGGATCTCTACCTCGAAGAAAGCGGGGTTTCCAAGGCGGAAATCGCGCTCAGAAGGATGCAGGAAAAGGAAAGAAGAATAAGTACAGCCTTGTCCTTCGCTTCCAAGCCCGTTCTCACGGGTCCTCAAGGTCAGGTCTATATTCCCGGCGCAGCTGGCAACTACATCAATACCGGGACCGGTGCAGTCATGTTGCCCCAAGGCGGGAACAACTATCTCAATACGCAGACCGGCAGGATCGTTACCGGAAACTGAAGCTCGTTCGTTGAGACACCTGTTGCCACAGGCAATAGGTGGGCGGTCAGAGAGGGCGAAAGGTGGACGCGGGATAGATGCAGTGCGTATGGCAGTGAATGGTTATTGGCTGAGTGCTGGGTAACGGCTAGCAATCGGGGTGAAACAGCCCCAACGGGGCATCATGTGATAGCCCGGGGCAACGCCCTGGGTATCAGGGCCGCCAAATTTTCAAGCCCTGAAAGGGCGCAACTCTTTGCCGGATTACAATCATCGGCCCGGCCCAGGTGTTCCGCCCCTTCAGGGCGGGATTCCATTTGAACCTTGTTCCCAGGGCGTTGCCCTGGGCTGTCACCTTGCGCCCCGTTGGGGCTGGGACGCGACGTTTCGTTGGGTTCTGCCCTGTCTCCATCCCTCTTTACATTTCAGATTGTTAGCGCAGGGCAAAGGCTGGGTCGATGATGAAGCCTGTGGAGATGTCCCGGATCACTGGATCGAAGACTTTCTTGAGCGATGTTTCGTAGGTGAGTTCGAAGGTGGCCTGCGTTCCATGGGCCATGATTGATCTGCGATAGAAAATTCTGCCGTCCGCGTAGCCGGAAAGCACAAAAAAATCCTTGCCCAAATGTTTGTAGGTCACCTGCTGCTCCGGCGCGGCCAGGGCTTGGGCCATGGCCGCAGAGACTGTCTGTTGCGGCGCATCGTTCATGCTCCCCCAGCAGCGCAGCTCGGCCAGGCCGTCCGGTGATGCGAAAATCTGACCGTCCCCCGCATCCGACTCGCCCAAGGGCCCGAGCAACCGCTTCGGCCAGGCCAGGGCGTATCCATATTTGTGATTGACGTAGCAGCCGTATTCATCCGTACGCAGGCAGACGTCCTCAAACGCCTCCATCGCCTTTTGCGACGCGCTCCCGGCCTCGATTGGGCTGATCGCAAGCAGCATCAAAACCGCCAGAAGGATTGTCGTTTCTTTCATGCGCAGCTTCCTCGTTTCGGTTCACGTGAAAATGGTTGTCATCATGCATGCAGCCTGGGTGTGGGGGGAGTCAAGATGGTGGGAAAGGTGGGGATGGAGGTGGTGAATGGTGAATGGTGATTGGGAAAGGCAGTGAAAAGGCGGAGCGTGGCCCCGCCTTTTGCGCAGTGGTGCCGTCTATGCCGCGAATTTTCTGCGGATGCCGACCAGGCCGAGGAGCGCCGGAGCGAGCAGCATGGCTGCGCCGGGGATGGGAACGGCATTGGTGCGGACGATCAGGTCTTGGAAGTTACCCTCAATCCCATCGTGCAACTGAATATTTGGCATGAGAATCTGATAGTTCAGGCCAAGGCCTAGGCTTGTTAGTTCGGCGAGTGATTTGGATGCGGCTAAGGATATCATCTCATCATAAAGAGTTTGGACGCTTTCAGGTTGGGTGATTGGGGTCCACTGATTTTCTGTGCCCAGCAGTCTCCATATCGAAGCCTGCAACGCCGTGATCGTGTCGCGATTATCGTCGCCGCTTAACCCGTTATAACCACCTGTATTAAAAGCGTACTCTTCCATGAGCCAAGCCGCTCTGTATTCTCCAAGTGTTGAAATCGCTTTGCTTGTAAATTCGTATTTATTGTTAAGATAAATAGTTTCGTCAAATTTTGCACAATATCCAAAAGTGTCCGTCACTCCTTGAAAACTAGCGCTAAAATTTATGTTAAACTCCGCATACGGTTCCCAATTAGATCCAGTATTTGCGGGTGTCCCCTCGTCAATTGTAAAATCGAAATACACTGCGGCATGTGCACTTGCTGAAAACAAGAGCAGCGTCATTCCAATAAAAAGGACAGTCATTTTTCGGTACATAAAAAATCCTCCCTTTAGAATTTATTGAATCGCTGCAAGCACATAGCGCAGCCTTGGATTTGTACATGTTGCGCTGAAAGTAATGAGCAATGTAAAAGCATAGAACGTGCCGATATTCGAATTGATCAACAGGGAAGACTAGAAATTCCATCATTCCGATTTTTATCATTTTTTGTGTTGCACAGCTTTACACAGATACAGGTGCGCGAACTTGGAACGGGATGGCATGGGACTTCGAGTCTGACCGCGCTGGACTGTGAGTTTGCCTCACTGAATTTTCGGGACGTGAATTACATTTGTTCTGGCCAGTTATCATGCATTCTTTTGTCTTGTCGGATCGGACCAAAAAAATTCGGGGTATCGCGACAGGAATGGCATGCTTTTCAGCTTTTGAATTCTGGATTTTTGTCCCAGCCCTATCCTTGGCGCGATCTGCCCCTCCTATGAATTCCGGTAGACGGAGGAAGTCTATGTGTATATTATTGTGCGAACATACACATAGGAGGCGTCATGCGTACCAACATTGTCATTGATGATCAGTTGATGGGGCAGGCATTGGAACTTTCCGGGCTCAAGACAAAGAAAGAGGCGGTGGAGGAGGGCCTGCGGCTGCTGATCGCCATGAAAAAGCAGGAGTCCATCCGGCAGTTTCGGGGCAAGCTGGCTTGGGTCGGTGATCTTGATGCCATGAGAAAAGACTCATGATTGTCGCGGATACCTCTGCCTGGATCGATTACTTTCGTGGAACCGTGGCTCCGCACACGGATTTGCTGGACCGTGAGCTTTCAAAATCGCGCATTATTATCGGCGACCTGATCATGACCGAACTTCTTCAGGGTTTCAGCGGGGAAAGAGAGTTCCAGGTTGCCAGGCAACTCATGGAGAGTCTGGAATACAGGGATTTTGTCGGCAAAGACATGGCGATTGCAGCGGCTCAGAACTATCGCATCCTGCGCAGAAAAGGGATCACGGTCCGCAAAACCATCGATGTTCTCATCGCGACTTTCTGCATCGAGAACGGCGTTGAACTTATCCACAACGACAGGGACTTTGATCCGATGGAACAAGTGTTAGGATTGAGGGTGCTTCGGTAGGTGAGAGGCGGGGATGGTGGTAGTGAATGGTGATTGGGAAAGGCAGCGATTGGAGAACGATGGATATAGGATAAGGGCTGGGATTGTGGGGACGGGGCATGCACTTTAAAAGCAGGAGGGTGGCATGGGAGGCAGAGTCGCCAAACGGGGTAGCGGGCTGGATCTTGGAATATCCGGTTCCATCGTCACGGACTTTGGTATTTTAGAGAATTCGCTCGTCGACACTTCATTCAGGAAGGACGAGGTCGTTATCGAGCCTATGCGTGAGAGGTACGTGCTCGGTGAACTGCTGGCCGGGATATCTTTGGAGAATGTCCATGGCGAAGTCGGTATGGATGAGCCCGTGGGACAGGAGTTTTTGTAATTTTATGGCAAGTCGTTAACGACGGTAATGACGAATCGGGGGCACGGCGGCGTCAACGGGCGTGTAGGGATAGAGGCGAGGATGGCGGCAGCGGGAAGATATGGGTTTGTCTGATTTTGTGAGACTGTTTGGATTTTCAGGGGAGGGCGGTTTGACCGCCTTTTTTTTGTCCGGCGTTGCTGCTCCTGACCTGTTGGATAGATTGGGGATTTCTATTCGAGCGCTACGCGCATGGCTCGCTTCTTGCGTTTGCATGACGCGCTATACTCTGCTTGTCTTGTCAGATCGGACAGTCGGGAATGCCGAGTTCTGGAACGCGGTCGATACAAGGAATAAGAATCCGCCCAAAAAAGGTTAAAAAGAGGGTAGTATGAGATTAAAATTGATCTGTTTTATGATGATTGCAGCGATGCTCTTGGGCATTGGCAGCGCTTGGGCTTCGGTGGTTAATGTGGACTATGGAACCACGTATTCTTACTGGGCAAGTAATGGTCAGTATCTGCCGACAACCCAATTTTCATTAGATATTGATGGTTTCAGTACATATGGATTCTGTGTGGACCCAATTAGCTCTATTGGAAAAGGTAATTATTCTTATAGCTTTTTATCATGGACTCCTGAGTTTCTACAAGCTGCGTGGCTTATGGATAATTATGCACGATTCGAAGGTGCAATTAATACTCGGAGTGAAACAGTAGGGCTCCAAGCATCCATTTGGTCTGCTGTCACGAATTTAAATTATAAGCCAGTATTTAATACTAGAGGTCAAAGATCCACTTATGAAAGTTGGTTTGGAAGCATTTTGGATTCTTTGGATGACCAAACTTTGGCGAATCTGCAGTCTGAATACAAAATTTTACTCCCGTTCCTGACTACCGCCTCAGGTAAGGTGCTTAACAAGCAGGCTCTCATCGTCAAATATCACTCTTCACCAGTCCCAATCCCCGGCGCAGCTCTGCTTCTGGGCAGCGCCCTGATCGGCATGGTCGGAGTGCGGAAGAAGTTCATGGCCTGACAGGCCGCTCCAAAACGGCGATCTGCTTCGCCAACAAAAAAAATCCAGGCCGAGTATGCACGTCCTGGATTTTTTTGTTTCCGTGCATCTGCGAAGGCGGGTTTATCCAGCCTTTTTTAATGCAAGAGCCATGGACTCGGTAGGTCCGAACGTTTCGGACTCTCCGAAGGCCTTTTTACGGGCTCGCAAGACCGACCTGGCGGTTATGCTATGAAGTTCGGCGGGTTGGACGAAAATGGGCTGCTGAAAGGGATGTCTCATGCGGCTGGACGGTGCGAGGAATGCTTGCTGTCTTGTCACAAGAATTTGTCGCAACATTCTGAATATTAATGTTTTTTATGGATTGGCATGATTGTTCCTAAGGCAGGTCAACTTTGAAAGGCCCGAAGACGAGTCACCAAAATATTCACAATGAGGTAGAAGATGAAAAAGGTTGCTTTGCTGACGATTGGTTTGTTGATGGTTTGTAATTTTGCATTTGCGGCTATTCATCCTATTGATACAACTACTGGTTCGAATTTTGATGTTGGTGAATTAGTAATTTCAGATATTTATTATGGTAAAGGTGATATTATCGGTGATCATGGTACTGAATTTACCCATATATATAATTTTAGTGTAAGTACTGATTTTTCTTTCGGTTTTGGTATGAATAATAGTCCAAATATTCAAACTGTTCCTTTTATAAATACAACTTTTGATTTTTTGGATTTGGAAGATTCTTACAATGCTAATTTATATAGTAGTAATGGTGGTGATTCTATCATTGGAGGGAAAACTTTTGCAAAAGATTTTTTGGATGCAGGCAGTTATTATTTAAAATTAATTGGAACAACTAGTGGAACGGATGGTGGTTCCTATAATGTCAGTTTTGCTGCCTCCAACCCCGTCCCCGTCCCCGCCGCCGCCCTCCTCCTCGGCGCTGGCCTGCTCGGCATCGTGGGTATTCGTCGCAGACAGATTTCCTAGCACACCTTCTTCATCCCAAATCTTACCTCATCGTCCTCACGGCCGGAATGGATCAGTCCTTTCCGGCTTTTTTTGTTGCGCCGTGGGTGAGGGTGGGGATGGAGGTAGTGATTGGTGATTGGGAAAGGCAGGGGTGGAGGCTTTTATTCTCTATTTACCATTTTTAGCGTCCAATTCTGGGCAGTCGGCGTCACGTTCAAACGGTGCGCGGATTTTAATGTTTTGTCCCCGCCTTTATCCTCGCTTCATCCCAGTCTTCTGTCCTTCCAATATATCCATCTGCTTGTAAAAACTTGCTTCTTCACTGTCGGATAATCTTACAGACTACGCTGCGCTTAATAGCGCGTCTGACTGGGAATTTCATGCTGCAGGAGATCTGTCCTGTTTGCGTCGAACTTCTTCAACGTGTTCGCATTCAAGATTATTTTTGCTGATAATTCTGGGATTGTGCTGATACGTCGCCGCTTTCGAAGGGGTGATGTGCGTAGTGTTCAGTATTGAAATATAGTTCATTTTGTCTGGTAATGCTTTAAGAATGCGGACTATTTTATTGGAAGTACGGTTTTTGCTTGTTTGTGGGGGATGATGGGCTTTGAAGGGGTGGGAGAGGTGAAGGCGAGGATGGGACAAGGGCGCTTTGGAGAAGAAGCGATCGTGGAATTGCCTGCAAAATTTCAAATGCAAGATATGATGATTGCATATTTTTATATCAGGATTCCGTTGTGAAGAAGGGAGCACTTTCCAAATGAAGGAGGTTTTTTCATGAAAAATTTATTCATTGCGATCGTTTTTCTGTCGATGTCTGTCTATTGCGTGAATGCGAATGCCTTGTCGTATACTTCCTTGGGATTCGATTACAATGCAGATATTCAGACCTATGGGTTTATTTCAGGCAGTCTGTTTCCTGAAGGAGACCTTAATCTGGGCGGAGTTCCGTTTTCCGTTCCATCCGGAACGGATTTGAATATTTGGCATAGTGAAATCGGTTCAACTTCTGGTTCCAAATCCTTGTCCGTGGATATCGGTCTGTCTGGTGTTGACAAGGTATATACCATCATCAACACCTATTGGGGGGAGAGCAGCCCGGGTTCGTTTGCGTATATTGAATTTGAAGGGGCCGGAGGAGCTTACTATCAGTATCTTCTCGATGGAAACTTCAACATCAGGGATTATTTCGGTGGGACGTATACGAATTCGTTGACCTCTCCTGATGCCGCCAATGTGTGGACAGAGAGTGGAGTCAGGCTTGATATGCAGACCATCGACCTGCCGGACGCCTTCCTCTTCGAGGACCAAATCGCCATGACCTTGGTGGATAACGGCGCGACCGGTTTCCAAAGGACATTTCTGTACGGCCTGACTGTGGGCACCCAGAACGGCGGCGGCGGCCCAAGCACGGTCCCCGAACCAGCCACCATCATCCTGCTCGGCGCCGGACTCCTGGGCCTGGCGGGCATCCGGCGGAAAATGACAAGCTGAAAAATCTCCTCAAGGCAAAGGAATTCGGCCGCCCCGCCTAAAAGTGGGGCGGTTTTTTTGCTGTAAATCTGCTGGATTCATGTGGTGCATAGTGAATGGTCAAACTCGCCTGCCTTCATTCCTGACTTTGGCTCAGCCCGCCCTTTACGTTCGTCCAGCCAAATCAGACTCATCTCACCGTTGCCTGGCGGCCCCTGAACCTCCAGAACC
Source organism: Desulfomicrobium macestii (assembly GCF_014873765.1). NCBI lineage: Bacteria > Pseudomonadati > Thermodesulfobacteriota > Desulfovibrionia > Desulfovibrionales > Desulfomicrobiaceae > Desulfomicrobium > Desulfomicrobium macestii. Next base: position 23,063 of record NZ_JADBGG010000020.1, read on the forward strand.
AGCGGCCTGCAAGGATTTCATGGCTTTTATTCAAATCATTTGCTTGGCACGGGACTTGTAAAAACATCGCGGTTTTGTCCTGTGGCTCGAAGGCCTTCCGTCGCGGCCGGGTACCATCTGAATCTTCCTGCTGATTCGCAATTTTCAATACAGAGTCTGGAGCATGCATGCCTCGAATCAATTGGCCGGGATGGGGTGCCGGTTTGGCCCTCGTGGCTTTTGTCCATCATGCGGTCATCATCCGGTTGGTGGGCAACGAGTGGGGCAGGGCGGATTTTGACTACTGCTACCTGATACCCCTCGTCATGGCCTACCTTGTCTGGGAGCGACGCGGCGAGCTTGCTGCCATCCCCTCCAGGGCTTCCTGGGCCGGGCTGTGGGCCTTTGGCGCGGCCGTGTTCTTCCTGCTGCTGGGCGAGCTTGGCGGGGAGTTTCTGTCCCTGTACATTTCGCTGTGGTTCGCCATCCTCGGCGTGTGCTGGACCCTGCTCGGCGGGCGCAAGCTCAAGGTCATCCTCTTCCCCCTTGCCCTGCTGCTCATGGCCTTCCCGCCACCTAATTACCTTTACGGCCGCCTGACCCTGGGCATGCAGCTCCTTTCCACGCGCATCGGGGTGGAATTTTTGCACCTGCTTGGCCTGCCCGCCTTTCGCGAGGGCAACGTCATCGACATGGGCTTTACCCAGCTTGAGGTCGTGGCCGCCTGTTCGGGGCTGCGCTTTCTCATCCCCCTGGCCATCGTGGGCATGCTGCTGACCTACTATTTCCGGGAAACGTGGTGGAAGCGGACCCTGCTCATGCTCTTCACCCTGCCCCTGGCCATCGTCATGAACGGGCTGCGCATCGGGGTCAGCGGCGTGCTGGCGCGCAGTTACGGGCCCGGCATCCTGGAGGGGGCGGCGCACGACACCATGGGCTGGGTCATGTTCCTGGTCTCGGCCGTGATCCTGCTGGGGTGCATGAAGCTCATGACCGCCAGGGGAAAGCCCATGCTGGTCGTCTTTGCGCCGGTGTCCGGCAGTCCCGCCATCGCGCGGGTTTCGCTCATGCCGCTTTTGGCCGGTCTGGCGCTTCTGGCGGCCACGAACGGGTATCTGCAATATCGGGCCATGACCCCGGACGTGCTGCCCACGGCCCGTCCCCTGTCGGCCTTCCCCGTGCGTCTGGGAGAGTGGGAGGGGGTGCGCGTGCCCATGGAGCGAAAGTTCATCGATGAACTCGATTTCACGGATTACGTGCAGGTCGATTTTCGCAATGGCGGGCAGCGGGCCGTGGATTTCTACGTGGCCTGGTACGACCGGCAGAGCAAGGGCGAGTCCATCCATTCCCCCGAGACCTGCCTGCGCGGCGGCGGCTGGCGCTTCGAGCGCGACGGGGCGGTGGAGGTTGCCGTGCCGGGCTACAGGACGGTGCGCGTCAATCGCACCATGCTGGAGCAGAACGGCCGGCGCATGCTCTCCTATTTCTGGTTCCCGGCCCGTGGCCGCTACCTGACCAACGGGGTGGAGCTGAAGCTCTACACCATGTGGGATTCGCTGACGCTGCGGCGCACCGACGGCGCGCTGGTCCGGCTCATCACGCCCCTGTATCCCGGCGAAGGGGAGGCGGACGCGGAACGGCGGCTGGTCGATTTTCTGGCCGTGGCCCTGCCGCCCCTCGAAAGGATGCTGCCGGGCAGGGACCCCGTGCCCGAAGCCATGAACAGGCAGGCGCCATGAATTTTCTGGTCAGCTTCTACATCGCCTTTCTGCTCTCGACGCTGCTGGTCCCTGTCGGCATCCGTCTCGGGCGACGCTGGGGCATCGTGGACAAGCCGGACCCGCGCAAGGTGCACACAGGCCTCATCCCGCGCACAGGCGGCATGGCCATCGCACTGGCCACGGTGGTCTCCCTGCTCGTGCCCCTGAACATGTCCCGGGAGCTGTCCGGATACCTGGGCGGGGGGCTCGTGATCCTCGTCTTCGGCATGTGGGACGACATGCGCGAGCTTGGCTACCGCATCAAGTTCTTCGGGCAGATCCTGGCCATCCTGTTCTTCACCCTGGTCTCGGGCATTCAGGTCACCTGCCTCGGCGAACTCCTGCCGGGACTCGTCGTGCATCTGGGGCCGGCGTCCATCGTGCTGACCATCATCTTCATGCTCGCGGTCATCAACATCATCAACCTGAGCGACGGCCTGGACGGCCTGGCGGGTGGGCTGTCCCTGCTCATCCTGCTGGCCTGCGCCTTTCTGGGCTATATCCAGGAGGCGGTGCTGCCCATCGCCATCACCCTGGCCGTGTGCGGGGGGCTGGTCGGATTCATGCGCTACAACGTGCATCCGGCGGAAGTGTTCATGGGCGACACGGGCAGCCAGTTCCTGGGCTTCACCATCGGCGCGTGCCTGATCATGCTGACCCAGAACCACTCCATCTACACGCCCATCCTGCCCCTGTTTCTTCTGGGCACGCCCATCCTCGACACGGCCATGGTCATGTACGAGCGCATCCAGGCCGGGCAGAGTCCGTTCAAGCCGGACAAGAACCATCTGCACCACAAGCTGCTGCGCGCCGGTCTGACCCAGGAGCAGGCCGTGGTCAGCATCTATTTTTTCCATTTCACACTCATCCTGACCGGCTTTGCCCTGCGCTTTGTGGCCGACTATGTGGGCCTGCTGCTCTACGCGCTCATTCTGGGAGCGGGGTTCGCGTTCAGGTCTGCGGTGCAGGGCAAGGATGTCAGCGCCGGGAAACTGTATGCGTCCATAAAGAGCGTGGTCCAGGCGGTCTTTGTCTGGAACACGAAAAGCGTCAATGTGCGCCATTGCCTGTCCTGGCTGTGCTGGAAAAGTTTTTTCCTGCTCTTCACCTTCTTCTTTTTCACGAACGTCTATTTCATCCGTCATGCTCCGCTGCCGACGGCGCTGGTCGCCCTGGCCGTGCTTGGGATATTGGCCCTCCTGTACTGGAAAAAAACCGCAGTGCTGGTGCCGTTCATGTACTACGCGATGCTGGCCGTCATTTTGTACGTGGTCGTCTTCGGAGAAGTGATAAAGGCGGACAGCGTCTTTCTGGTCATGGGGCCGGACGGGGTGACCGGCATTTTTTATGCCCTGAGCGCGCTGTATTTCGCCTGCATCATCCTGACTCCGGAGAAGGTGCCGCTCAATGCGCTCGACTACATCCTCATTGCCTTCATCAGTTCCCTCGCGTTGATGTCCGAAGGTCACGCGGAGCTTTTCGAGCTCAGGCAGATTGCCATGAAGGCCGTGCTGCTGGGGCTGGGGCTGAACCTGATCTATTCGCGCATCAGCAGAAACAGGGACTATGTGCTCTTCCTGCTGGCCCTGCTCTGCCTGGAGGCGCTGGTTCTGGCCGTGACCTCCGGCGCGCTCTTGCGATGAGAATCCATGCCAGGCGCAGGGCATGGCATGCCGTGGCGACACTCAAGAGCTTGGGTTTCTTGGCTTTGATATTGCAATTTCAGGCAACTTGTTCGCTTTGGTTCGCGCCTGGGGCTGGCCTTGCGGGCGAATTTGGGGTGTCTGTCGCTGCACGACAACCACGTGTTTGCCGTTTTCATGAAATATTCCGATTTGTTGATTGCGGCCGCGAGAGTTTGTCCGAGCTGGTCGGACTGGCGTTTGCGCCCTGTCGCGGGCGCTCCTGGCGCCGTCTGAATGTCCGGCCGGATCGGACTTTGAACGCTTTTAATTGCTGGCCGGTGCGGGTGCCAAGCGGCTCCGGCGCTTGAAAGACCGCACTTGCGGAGACTTTGATCGATACACATTCGAAGGAGAGCTGCATGCAGCGGGTTCTATGTTGTTTGCTCATGGCCATGATGCTTTTTGCCTGCGGATCCAAGGAGAACCGCAGGGACGATTTTTACGCCAACGGCCTGGGGTTCGAGGAGAGCGGGCGGTATTCCGAGGCCCGGGTCGAGGCCAAGAACGTCATCAAGCTCGACCCCAACCATGTCGGCGCGTATCTGCTCCTGGCCCGTTGCGCCCTGAAGGATCAGAACTGGCGTGAAGCCTTCGGGAATTTTCAGCGCGCGGCGGAGCTTGAGCCGGACAATGCCGAGGCCCTGCTCGGGGTGGGGCGGTTGTACCTGCTCTCCGGCGATACAGGCGAGGCCGAAGCGCATGCGGAAAGGATCCTGGCCAAGGACCCGGCGTCTGTTGACGGACTGCTGCTGCGGGCCGGTGCCATGCTGCGCGGCAAGCGTTTCGACGAGGCCCGAAAGCAGCTCGACGTGGTCTTTGCGGGGGATCCGGCCAATGAGGACGCGCTGCTGGCGCTGTCGGTCATCCACGCCGAGCAGGGTCAGGGCGCCGAAGCCCTGGCCGTGATTGGCGCGGGGCTGGTCGCAAGGCCGGACAGCCGGCCGCTGCATTTCAGGGCCGCGAACCTGGCGGCGGACATGGGCGATTATGCCGTGGCCGAAGAGCATCTCCTGAAGCTCAAGGAGCTCGATCCGGGCAACCGGGGCGTGCAGGTCCTGTTGGCCGCGCTTTACGAACGCATGGGGCTGACCGCGCGGGTGGAGGGCATCCTGCGTGAGCTGCTGGCGGCCGAGCCCGAATCGGAAGAGGCGCGGCTGCGTCTGGTCGAGTATCTGATGCGCCACGACAAGGCCCAAGACGCCCTGGCCGTGGCCGGGGAAGGGCAGCCTGCGCCAAGGCTGCGTCTGGCGTCCGCCGGGGTGCTCATGGCCATGGGGCGGGCCGGGGAAGGCGAGGCCGCGCTGGTCGCGCTGACCCAGGACGCCGAGGCGGGACCGTCCGGTATCGAGGCCCGGCTCCGGTTGTCCGAGCTCAAGTTGCGTCGTGGCGACCGGAGCGGAGCCCTGGTCGAGGTGGACGAGGTGCTGCGCCTCAATCCCGCCGATGCCCGGGCCCATGCCGCGCGCGGCCGGATATTCATGCTCCAGGGGCGCTTCGAGGAAGCCCTGACCGAGCTGCGAATAGCTCTGCACGACGCTCCCGGGGACATGGCCGTAGCCGTGCTCATGGCCCGCGCCCAGTTCGCGCTGGGCAACACGCTGTCCGGGGTGGAGTCGCTGCGCAATTTTCTTCTGAAGAATCCGGACGCCCTGCCCGTGCGCCTGGAACTGGCCGCGCACCATCAGCGTGCGGGCGAGCCCGACGCCGCGCTCAGCGTGCTGCAGGACGGCGGGATTGACGGGGTCATGCCTGCGCGGCTGCTGCTGGCCATGGGCGATATCGAGGCCCGGCGCGAACATTTCGATGCGGCCGAGGTTCATTACCGGCGGGCCGCGCAAGAACAGGAGGCGCTGGTGCCCGCCCTGCTGCGGCTTGGGAGCATGCAGGGCAGCCGCAAGGACTGGGAAGGGGCGCGGCGCACCTTCGACGAACTGCTGCTGGCCAATCCGGACGCCCACGGCGGCGCCGAGGGCGTGGTGGCCGTGGAACTGGCGGCGGGGCGCGGCGAGGCGGCCCTGGCCTGGGCCGAAGAGCGGGCGACGTCCCGGTCCGAGGACCCGCTGGCCGCGGACCTGCTCGGCCGTACGGCCCTGCGCCTGGGCGACGCCGGTGGTGCCGAGAAGGCATTTCGCGAGGCCCAGCGGCGCGCCCCGGAGTGGTCCGTGCCCTCGGCCAGGCTGGCGGGACTGTATGCGTCCACAGGCCGCAAGGACACAGCCATGGCCGAGTGCCGCGCCGCTCTGGACAAAAATCCGGACTCCGTGCCCGAAGCCCTGCTGCTCGGCCAGTTGCTGCAACTGGGCGGAGATGCGGCCGAGGCCGAGACCATCTATCGCAAGCTTCTGGCCCGTCACCCCGAACTGCTGCCCGCGGCCAACAATCTGGGCTATCTGCTGGCCTCTCATGACGCGCCCACAACGGAGCAGCTGACCGAAGCCCTGACCCTGGCCACCAAGGCCAGCGCGGGCGGCGACCCGTCGGCGCTCGATACGGTGGGCTGGGTGCATTATCGCCTGGGCGACAAGGACGCGGCCTTGCAGTTTCTGCGCAAGGCCCACGAGTCCCTGCCCGAGGATTCGGCCGTGACCTTTCATCTGGCTCAGGTGCTGGCTGATCTGGGGCAGACCGCGGAAGCGCGCACCCTGCTCAGGGCCCTGCTGGCCCGCGCCCAGGATTTCCCGGATCTGCCCCAGGCCAGGTCGTTGCTGGACGGAATCTGATTATTTCGGACAAGGAGCGCCAGGCTCAGTCCTGCCGGGCCGGACAAGTAAAGAACGCGGCTGTCCAGCAGTCTTGGGCTGGAGCATATGCCGTAAAAGCCGGCTGCCGTGTCCGAAGACTCGATACAGCAAACGCGGCCCTGACATCCCGATGGGTTGCGTGACTTGCCTTGGCAAGGGCGCAGGCCGCGAGTGGGGTCCGCAAGGTCAGAGGCTATCCCGCGGCATCGGACAGGCGGTCCGGAAGGGTTGGATGGCATGGCTTCTGGTATTTTATATGCCTGAAATTAAATATGAAATAATACTTGGTACGAAAGTTTCATAAAGAGCGCAGTCCCGGGGCGCAGGACCCCAAAAATCTATTCGGAGGAATATATGAAATCGGTGAAAATGTTTTTTGGGATGATGCTGTGCCTTGTGGTACTGGCGGGGCAGGCTCAGGCGGCTATTTCCGATGATATCGTCTTGAATTTTACGAATGTTGATAACACGTCTATCGTTGCATATGGAAATAGCGTGGGTGTCGAATTTACAGGTTGGTTAACGGTTGATGTTGGTTATCCAATTAGTGATATTGAAGGATTGAAGATAAGTCCAAGAACTCAAGAATCGATAGCTTCTATTGATTTTAGTTCGACAAGTTCAAATCCACCTCAGTTTAAATCACTTGCCTACTACGTTACTGGATCACCAGTTGATTATGTTCTTAATTTGTTGAGCGGTACAAGTAGTGTAGGAACTTTAAGTGGTGGGGATGTTTTGAGCTGGGCAGGAGCTTTTGTTAGCTCTATTGTTTTTACTGTGCCGGCATCTACAACTTTTTATATTGACGATGTCACGGTAACCCCCACCCCCCTCCCCGGTGCCGCCATCCTCCTCGGTTCCGGTCTTCTCGGTCTTGTGGGTCTGCGCCGCCGCGAGATCATCTGAGCTGCATCTTTTCTGACTTTATCCCGGCTTGAAAGACAGTATTCTTTCTTTCATGCCGGGTTTTTTGTTGCTTTTTTTTTGTTTAGAAGCGTGCATCGCGCCAAATTTGAAACAAGATATCGCTCTTTTATTGATTATCGCTCTCATTATGTGAAAATATAGAGAATTAATTTTAAACATTATGATATAAATATTTGCAAAAAAAGAGTATCGTGTATAGAATGCTGTCTTGACTAGTTTAAGAGCACTGAATAAAGAGCATACTCAAAAAAAGAGAGGATCACAATGCGAGTCTGGTTACCCGATTGCGTCTACAAATCATTTCATCTTTTTGTCGGAACAGTTGGACTGGCCGGGTGCATGGTCGGGAGTCCCGCCAGTCTGGCTCTTGGTGGAGTGCTCATGCTTTATAGCGGCGGGGTTTATTGTATGCGTAAAGGGTAGGGGGGAGGCGGGGACAGAGGCTTTTTTCCTTTGCCCACTCATCAGGCGGTATTCACCATCCAAAAGCGGAGCTGGACAGTGCAGGATAAGAGAAAATCGCAGCGCAGAGCGTCCTTGACGCGCTGTACGGTTGAGAAATGCTTTTCAAGGAACGGGCAGATTCCTTCCCGGGCCGTGAATTTCAGCGCCACCGGATTCATGCTCGAAATGGACTACCCCCTGTCTCCCGGCGAGACCATCAAGATCCAGTTCGCTCCCGATTCCGACGAGACGCGTTTGTACGGCAAGAGCGTGTGCCTGGGCATGGTCCGCTGGTGCGCCGCCCAGGACGGCAGCTGCGGCGGGTTCTACGGAGTGGGCGTCGAGCTCGCGAACCAGGCTCCACGGCGGTACAATTACTAGCTTTTCCATGCGGTTCTGTTTTGGTTGCGCCTGTCCCTTTGGGGATGGGCGTTTTTTTTGGGGGGAGGTGTGACGCGGTTAGCCCGAAATCGTTGATTTAAGCCTTTTGGTGCATGACCCGGCTACTTGTGAATGCACGCACTTTAAGGCGCAAAAGACTGCGCACCCACGTGGAGCATATGTTTTGCTGGTTGACTTTGCCTTCGGAGCTTATAGACTTAGTCTTGAACTTAGCTAATATTGGAGGGCCTATGCACCAGGTGAACATTCACGATGCCAAGACGAATTTGTCCCGCCTGATCGAGCAGGCAGTCAACGGAGAACCCTTTGTCATCGCCAAGGCCGGTAAGCCCATGGTTACCGTCTCCGCGTTCAAGGCACCGCCGGATCCCGCAAAAAGGATCGGTTTTTTGCAGGGCATGATCGAAGTCCCGGACGATTTTGATTCCATGGGCAAGGAAGAAATACAGCGCCTGTTTGAAGGTGCCAGATGAAACTGCTCCTCGATACGCACATGCTGCTGTGGGCGGCGGCTGGTACCTTGCCCGGCAAGGCCGAGAGCATGATAGTCGACACAAGCAACACGCTGTACTTCAGTTCCGCGAGCATCTGGGAGATCGGCATCAAGAAAAGCCTTGGAAGAAGCGACTTCAGAGTCGATCCGGAAGTGTTGCGGCGAGGCCTGCTGGACAACCAGTACAACGAGCTGTGCATCACAAGCCTGCATGCCTTGGCGGTCATCGACCTGCCAATGTTCCATAAGGACCCTTTCGACAGGATGCTGCTGGCGCAGGCCAAGAGCGAGGGAATAACCCTGCTCACATCGGACGCCATCATGCGCGACTACCCCGGCCCGGTGCTGTTTGTGCCGAAGACACCGTGAAGCAAGGGGACTTGTCGTCCGGATAGCGACGCAACATATGGTCGTATGCCGGGAATAATGACGGGAGAGATCTCTCGGAAATGCGTAAGGGGCTGGATTTTTACATCCGCCCCTTTTTTTATGGTGGCGCGCCAGGGAGAATTCGACCCCTTGGACGATAGTTTCTAAGCACTGACAAGTAGAATTTTCGGCATATGATGCCGTGCACCCGGAATTGCTTTTTATTGTGGGGTTCCTCAGTGGTTAAGCCATGAAATCAGGCTTGCCCACAGGGGAAGACAGTCACAGGGGCCATGGACAAACAATAACCGTAGAGTTATAAATGAAAATCTGGAAGGTTGAATTGCTGGAAGAAGCCCTAGGGGAGTTCAAAGAGCTTCCCGCTGAGATTCGCGCCCGTTTTCAGAGAATTTTTGGGTTGGTGGCGGACATGGGGCAAGACGCGTTGTGCATGCCTCATGCACGGCGTATCCAAGGCCGGATATGGGAGATGAGGGCCCAGGGCCGGGACGGAATAGCCAGGGGACTTTATGTGATGGTGACCGGGCGGCGGGTGGTCGTTGTTCGATTCTTCGTTAAGAAAACACAGAAGACGCCGCTCAACGAAATACACTTGGCTTTGAAAAGATGTGGAGAAAATGAAATATGATCGACGCAAAAGCCGTACATAATCAGATGTTGCAGGACGACCCGGAATATGCGCGGGAATATGATGCTCTGGAACAGGAATTCGCGTTCATCAAGAAAATGATCCTGGCCAGGAAGCGGGCGGGCATGAGCCAGGCCGACGTTGCCCGGCGAATGGGCATCAGTCAGCCGCGAGTGGCCAAGATCGAAAGCGGCTCCAACATCAGTCTGGATATTCTCAGGCGCTACGCCAAGGCCACGGGCTCCGATCTGGTGATTGATTTTGCTGTGCCGGTGAATGAGCGGCGGACACTTCGATAAAGAAGAAGGGGTTAGATTTTTTATATCTAACCCCTTGTTTTTATGATGGCGCGCCAGGGAGGACTCGAACCCCCGACCGATTGCTTAGAAGGCAATTGCTCTATCCGCCTGAGCTACTGGCGCGCAAAATGGAAGCATTCCCTATTTTTTCCGGGGCTGAAAGTCAAGTGCAGGTCCGGGCTTTTTCTGTTGCTCCCGGCCCGGGAAACTTCTATGAATTCTCTCCGGATTGTCGGCCCTTGCGGCTTCAGTCTGTCGCCGCACCCGCGTTTTGACTCCCATTTTTTCGGGGCGGCTTTTTTTCAATCTTTTCCCCCAAATGCACATGACCTTTGCCTCCTTTGCCGAATTCGAATCGTATCTGGACAGTCTGGGACTTTTTTCCATGCAGCTCGGCCTGTCGCGCATGCACGAGGCCCTTGGCCTCATGGGCCTTGAGCGCCCCTCCGCCTCGGTCGTGCATGTGGTCGGGACCAACGGCAAGGGCTCCACGTCCGGATTTTTGGAGGCGCTGGCGCGGGCTCATGGCCTGGCCACGGGTGTGTACAACTCGCCGCATCTGGCCAGCGTGCGCGAGCGCATCCGCGTGCGCGGGGTCATGGTTCCCGAAGAAGGCTGGCTGGCCGGCGCCAATGCGGTCATGGACAGGTGCGCGGGCGTGGGGCTGACCTATTTCGAGCTGCTGACGGTCATGGCGCTCTACATTTTTGAGCGGGAGGGCCTTGATCTGATCATCCTTGAGGCGGGGCTCGGCGGAACGCATGACGCCACCTGCGCCATCCCGGCCGATCTTGCGGTCATGACCCCGGTGGGCCTGGACCATGAGCAGATCCTGGGCCCGAACCTGGCGGACATAGCCCGCGACAAGAGCGGGGCCCTGGGTCGTTGTCCGGCCGTGACGGGCGCGCAGGAAGAAGCCGTGATGGAAATTTTCCGGCAGGCCGGGGCAGGGCATCCGCTCGTCAGCCTTGAGGACTGCCGCACCTCCTCCGGATTTCTCATCCCGGCGGGCCCGGCATCCCTGCTGCTGCCCCCCGCGTCCCTGCCCGGCCATCCTCCGTATCAGCTGCGCAACGCCGCCTTGGCCGCTCTGGCCTGGAGCCGTCTGGCCCAGGCCCGGGGCTGGCAATTTGACGCGGCACTGTGTACACAAGTCCTTGGCACAACGCGATTTTTCGGGCGTTTTTGCAGTCATGGGCGGATTCTGGTGGACGGCGCCCACAATCCCATGGGGCTGACCGCCCTGTGCGAGGCGCTGGAGGCGGCCGGGGAGCATTTCGACGTGCTCGTCTTTCAGGCCATGCGCGACAAGACGCTGGAACCTGCCGTGCTGGAACGCCTGCGGGCTCTGGCGGATACCGTCGTGATTCCGGGCCTGCAGGTGGAGCGCGCCTTCGCCGCCCGTGAACTGGCGGCGCTTTTTGGCTCCGGGACCCTGGCGACGCAGGATTTGCAAGAGGCCCTGCGTCAGGAAGGATCGGTGCTGCTTTGCGGCTCCCTGTATCTGGTGGGGGCCTATTACGAACTTTTTCCGGAACAGCTTTTGTAGGGAGGTCCGGTGTCTTCTCTTTTCAGACATATTCCGTCCGTCGACCGTTTTCTGCAGGACCTGGAACAGGAGCGCTCTCTGGCAGATCTTCCGCGCCAGATGCTCAAGGATCTGGTGGGTGAGTTCCTGGATCTCTGCCGCGAGGAGATCCGCGCCGGAGTGGTCACGGACGAGAGCGCCCTGGCCTTCACTACCCTGGCCGCACGAGCCGGGGCCTACGTGCGGACGCGTTCCCGGCCTCATTTCAGGCGGGTCGTCAACGCCACGGGCGTGGTCATCCACACCAACCTCGGCCGTTCCATCCTGGCTGAAGAGGCCGTCCTGGCCGTGGCCGAGGGCTGCCGCCATTATTCCAACCTGGAGATGGACCTGGACACGGGCCAGCGCGGGAGCCGTTATTCCCACGTCGAAAAGCTGCTCTGCCGCCTGACCGGGGCCGAGGCGGGCCTGGTGGTCAACAACAACGCCGCCGCCGTGCTGCTGGTCCTCGACACCCTGGCCAAGGGCCGCGAGGTCGTGGTCTCGCGCGGGCAGTTGGTCGAGATCGGCGGGTCGTTCCGCATCCCCGAGGTCATGAAGAAGAGCGGGGCCGTGCTGCGCGAGGTCGGGGCCACCAACCGCACTCACCTGCGCGACTACGCGGAGGCTATCGGCCCGGACACCGCCATGCTCATGAAGGTGCACACTTCCAACTACCGCATCATAGGGTTTCACAAGGAAGTGGACCTGTCCGATCTGGTGACGCTGGGCCGTGAGCGCGGCCTGTCCACCTTCGAGGATCTGGGCAGTGGCAATCTTTTCGATTTTTCACCTTATGGGTTCATGCCCGAACCCACGGTGCAGCAAGTGCTGAGGAGCGGAGTGGATGTGGTCACCTTCAGCGGCGACAAGCTGCTGGGCGGCCCTCAGGCCGGAGTGATCGTCGGGCGCCGGGAATTCATCGAGCGCATCAAGAAAAACCAGCTCAACCGCGCCCTGCGCATCGACAAGATGACCCTGGCCGCCCTGGAGGCGACCCTGCGCCTGTATCTCGATCCGGAACAGGCCCGGCGCAGCGTGCCGACCCTGGCCATGATCACGGCCGCGCCGAAGGAGCTGCATGCCCGGGCCGGGCGTCTGCGGCGCAGGCTGTCCCGGGATCTCGCCGGGTTGGCCTTGGTGACGGTCAAGCCCGGATTTTCGCGCGTGGGCGGCGGCTCCTTCCCGGAACAGGACCTGCCGACCACGCTGGTCAGCGTCGCGCCCACGGGCATGGACGTTGACTCCCTGCGTCAGGGCCTGTTGGCCGAGGACATCCCGGTCGTCGGGCGGGTGGAGGACGGCGCGTTCTGCCTCGATCCACGCACGCTCATGGATGCGGAGTTCGCACTGGTGGCCGGTGCCATAAGGGCGGTCCTCACGCAGTGATTTTTTGAGTGGCCCGGCAGTGCGCCCGTCGCATGCCTGCCGAACGATTTTTGTACGCCGCGCATGCGGACAATCGAAAGGACGCGCGTCCCGGCACAGGGAGCGCGGCAAAGGAGAATGTCAATGACCAAGGTTCTGGTGCGGCCGGAGATGGAGGGTTTCAAACCCTATTCGCCCGGCCTGTCCATCGATGAGATAAAGAAACGTTACGGCCTGCCCCGGGTCGTCAAGATGGCCAGCAACGAGAACCCGCTGGGCACGTCCCCCGTGGTTCAGGAGCGGCTCAGAAATGTCAGTTCCCTGGCTTTCCGCTATGCCCAGGCAGGCTCTCCGGCCCTGACCGAGGCCCTGGCCGTGCATCTGGGCGTGCCCGCGTCCTGCGTGGTGGCGGGCAATGGTTCCGACGAGATCATCGATCTTTTGCTGCGCGTGGTGGCCCGGCCCGGCGTGGACAACGTGGTGGCCTTCAATCCGTGCTTCAGCATCTACGACGTGCAGTCCCGGCTGTGCGGGGTGGAGTTTCGGCAGGCCAGGCTGAACGCCGACTTCTCCTTTCCTTTCGACAAACTTCTGTCCCTGACCGACGAGAACACCGCCCTTGTCTTCGTTACCAATCCGGACAACCCCTCGGGCCATGCCTGTCCGGCCTCGGATCTGGTCGCGCTTGCGGCCCTGTTGCCGAAGCGCGCGCTCCTGGTGGTGGACGAGGCCTATGTCGATTTCGCCGAGCCGCTGGAGGCGTACAGCATGCTCCCGCACTTGGGCGAGATCCCCAATCTGGTCGTCCTGCGCACCTTTTCCAAGATGTACGGACTGGCGGGCCTGCGTCTGGGCTACGGGGTCATGCCCGAGTGGCTGGCGGACCTGCTGCTGCGGGTCAAACTGCCCTTCAGCGTGAACATTCTGGCCGAGCAGGCCGGGCTGGCCGCCCTGGACGACGACATCTTCGTGTCCCAGACCCTGCTTGTCGTGAGCGAAGGCCGTCGCCTGCTGGAGCGCGAGCTTTCGGCCATGGGCTGCAAGGTCTGGCCCTCGCAGGCGAATTTTCTGATGTTCGAGCCACCCATGGACGCGCGCACCCTTTTTGAGGCATTACTTGCCAAAGGGGTTATCATTCGGCCCCTTGGCAGCTATGGCATGCCTGAGAAACTGCGTGTCAGCATCGGCAACGAGGAAGAGAATCTGGAATTTCTGGCCAAAACAGCGGAGGTGTTGCGTGATCACGATCGTTACTCTTGATGGACCGGCCGGGGTAGGCAAGACGACCATCGCCCGCGAGCTGGCGGACCGTCTGGGCATCGCCTATCTGGACACTGGAGCCATGTTCCGCTCCGTGGCGCTTTTTTTCGGGGACGGTGGCTGGGAACGGCCCGTTGATCAGCTGGTGCCCGAACTCAATCGTCTCGACTTCGACTTGGAAGGTACGGGAAAATATTCCGAGCTGCTCCTGAACGGGCTGCCCCTGGCCCCGGAGATCCGCAAGGAGGAGGTCGGCCTGTGGGCCTCGCATCTGGCCCGCATCCCGGTGGTGCGCGATTTTCTGCGCCGCAACCAGCAGGCCATCGGCCGGAGCACCTCGCTTGTGGCCGAGGGCCGGGACATGGGCAGCGTGGTGTTTCCGGGCGCCCGGCACAAGTTCTTCATGGACGCATCCATCGACGTGCGCGCCAAGCGCCGTCATGCGCAGCTCAAGGCCATGGGCATGGACGAGGACCTGGAGCGCATCCGCGGCCAGATCCGCATCCGCGACGATCAGGACCGCAATCGCGTGGTGGCTCCCCTGAAACCCGCCCTGGATGCGGTGATCATCGACACCAGCGCCCTGGATGCGGATCGGGTTCTGGAGAAGATTGTCGACCACATCCGGGAAAAAGGCCTCTAAGACCGCTGAAAATCAATTCTGGACTGCGTTGCTCACCGTTTTTGAAGGGTTCATGTAGTCGGCTACACGTCACCCTCCAAAAACGGTTTGCGCCTTGCCAGAATCGATTTTCAGCGGTCTTGCCGATTTATTGGGGGAGGGCGGCCACGCAGAGGAGGGCGGCCACGCAGGGCCGCCCCTACGGTTTTTTCGGGATGGGATATCGTTCACGCAGGGCCGCCCCTACGGTTTTTTTCGGGATGGGATATCGTTCACGCAGGGCCGCCCCTACGGTTTTTTTCGGGATGGGAGGGCGGTCACGTTGGGCCGCCCGTACGGTTTTGTTGGGATGGGATATCGTTCACGTGGGGCCGCCCGTACGGATTATCGGCGGGTGGCCTTGATTTCGTCCCAGAGGGTGTCCATTTCTTCCAGGGAGAGCCTGTCCAGTTCCAGGCCGCGCTCCCTGGCCAATTTCTCCATGGCCTCGAAGCGTCCCAGGAACTTGGAGTTGGCCACGGCCAGGGCCGAGTTGGCCTTGATTCCACGCCGTCTGCCGTATTCCACCAGCGAAAACAGATAGTCCCCGAATTCCTCTTCCCGTGCCGCCGCGTCGTCCGTGGCCAGGGCGGCCTGCAGTTCGTTCCATTCCTCGGCCAGCTTTTTCTCCTGGTCCGCGTCCGTGGCCCAGGTGAAGCCCGTGCGGGCCGCCTTGGAGTTGATGCGGTAGGCGCGCAGCAGCGGCGGCAGGCTTGCGGGCAGGGAGGCGAACACGCCGGGATCCTTGTCCTTTTCGGCCTTCTCCTGCTTCTTGATCTGTTCCCAGTTTTTGACCACTTCGGCCACGTCGGCGGCTTTTTCGCCGTAGACGTGAGGATGGCGGCGGATCATCTTGGCCACGTTGCCGGCCAGCGCGGTCTGCAGGAAATCCGGGATCTCCCGGTCGTGGCAGCGGCCGATGAAGAGCAGCAGGAAAAGCACGTCGCCCAGTTCTTCGGCGATCTCGGACTTGTCGTCCTGACGGATGGCCTCCACCAGTTCGAAACATTCCTCCACCAGATAATCGCACATGGACTGCGGGGTCTGCTCCTTGTCCCAGGGGCAGCCGTCCGGTCCGGTCAGGGTGTCGATGACTTCAATGATGCGTTCGAAATTATTCTTTTCCACCAGGGGTTCCTTTCATTTCCTTGAGTTTTTCCACGACCCTCTTTTCCCACTCCTGCTGCAGCTCCTGGCTGCGGATCAGGAACTGGTCGCGCATTTCCTTGGGCAGGGCGTTCGAGAGCATGGTGTTGAAGGTGTTGACGTAGGGCATGATCTTCGACTCGGTCAGCATCGGTGACTTTGACGGCAGAAAGGCGGTCAGGGCCATGACGATGATGCTGCACAGGAGTGCGCCCTTGAAGAGGCCGAGCGCTCCGCCGCCGATGCTGTCCACCCAGCCGAGCATGATCATCTGTAGAAGCTTTCTGATCAGGGATGCGAGCAGGAAAACCACTGCCACGACACCAAGAAAAATGGCCAGATAGGCTGCGAGCTTGGCCATGCCGGGGCCGCCCGGGAAGTTTTCGAACATTGCCGCGAGCTGCGCGTGATAGGTGTTGGCCAGCACGAAGCCCAGGATCAGCCCCAGAATGGAGGCGATCTCCTTGACGAGTCCGCGAAAAATGCCGCGCAGGCCCAAAAATCCCAGAATCACGCAGAAGACGATATCCAGAGTGTTCATGCTTAACCTCCCGGTCGTTGTGAGGGTCGGCTATCACAAAGGATGCTGATCGGAAAGGGCGCACCGGGCACGACCTTGACAGTGCAGGGCGCACCTCGTAGACACGAAACCTCGGCTCGTCCGGACTTTTCTGACGGGCGCACGAGTCAAGAAACACGATGAGGTGACAATGTACGATATCAGATTGGTGAAGTTGGTGAACGGCGACATGGTGCTCGGCAAATGGAACGAGGAGAAGGGGATCATCGCTGATCCGGCCATCCTGCAGACCATACCCACGCAGCAGGGCGGCATGCAGATGCTGCTGCTTCCTTTCGGCTATCCCTTTGATCAGGAAATGACCGGAGAGATCGAGCTCAAGCACGTCATCTACCAGTACAAGACCGTACCCGAGGAACTCAAGACCAAGTATCTTGAGGCGACCACCAACCTGACCCTGTCCGCCCCCGGCGGCCTCGGCAATTTGGGCGGCATGGGCGGCGGTGTGGCCGATTTCAGCAAATTCTTGAAAAAATAACGCAGCAGGCGCTGCCGGGAAAAGGGTGGCTTTCCACCCTTTTTTTTTCTGCCCGGCCCCGCGCACGGCAAGGACCCATGAAGGCTCTGCTCCCCCTCTTTTCCCGCCCCAGTCATTACCTCGGCACCGAGATCAACAGCGTCCACAAGGACCTGAAAACGGTCCGCGCCCACGTGGCCCTGGCCTTTCCGGATCTCTACGAAGTGGCCATGTCCTATCTTGGACAGAAGATTCTGTACGACATCGTCAACGGCACGGAACATTTCTACGCCGAGCGGGTCTTCGCGCC
Organism: Desulfomicrobium macestii; assembly: GCF_014873765.1. Taxonomy (NCBI): domain Bacteria; kingdom Pseudomonadati; phylum Thermodesulfobacteriota; class Desulfovibrionia; order Desulfovibrionales; family Desulfomicrobiaceae; genus Desulfomicrobium; species Desulfomicrobium macestii. The sequence goes on from NZ_JADBGG010000020.1 coordinate 40,163, forward strand.
CACCGAGGACGTGGCCGAGGTGCTCCGGGCCCACGACACGCCCCTGGCCACCCTGGAGAGTGACACGCCGCTCAGGGATCTGGACGGCGTGCTCTTCAGCATCACCCATGAGCTGTGCTACACCAACGTGCTCTACATGCTCGATCTGGGGGGGATTCCCCTGCGTGCGGCGCAGCGTGGCGACGGGCATCCGCTGGTCATCGCCGGAGGAGGCTGCACCTTCAACGCCGAGCCGCTGGCCGCTTTTGTCGATGTCATGGTGCTTGGCGACGGGGAGGAAATCCTGCCCGAGATGCTCGGACTCATCGCGCGCGGCAAGGACGAAGGCTGGGCCCGAGGCGAACTTATCAGGCGCCTGGCCGAGGTGCCCGGCGTGTACGTGCCTTCGTTTTTCGAGGACGACGGCCATGGGGCCATGCGCCCGCTGGACGGCGAGATGCCCCGGGTCGAGAAGCGCATCGTCATGGACATGAATGCGGTCTCCTTTCCGACGCGACAGATAGTGCCCTTCGGCAAGCCCGTGCATGACCGCTATTCGGTCGAGATCGCGCGCGGCTGCACCCGTGGCTGCCGCTTCTGTCAGGCGGGCATGATCTACCGCCCCGTGCGCGAGCGCGAGGTGGACGTGCTCGGCTCCATCATCGATCGCGGCCTGGCCGAGACGGGCAGCGAGGAATTGTCCTTCCTGTCGCTCAGCACCGGCGACTTCAGCGCGCTGGAAGCTCTTTTCCTGTCATCCTACAGCCATTGCAGGCAGGAGCAGGTCTCCATCTCCCTGCCGTCCCTGCGCGTGGGCTCCGTTTCCGAGGATCTCATGCGGCTCATGGGCAAGATCCGGCACACGGGCATGACCCTGGCCCCCGAGGCAGGCACCCAGCGGCTGCGCAACGTCATCAACAAGGGCGTGACCGAGGACGAGCTGCTCGATCACACGGAGAAGGCCTTTCGCCTGGGTTGGCAGCAGGTCAAACTGTATTTCATGATGGGCTTGCCCACGGAGACCCGCGAGGATCTGCACGGCATTCTCGATCTGTGCCTGAAGGTCGCGGCCAGCGCCGGAAAGAACGTCAGGCGCCTTCAGGTCACGGCGGCGGTCTCGCCGTTCGTGCCCAAGCCGCACACCCCGTTTCAGTGGGAGCGGCAGATCTCCATGGCCGAGATCGAGGAACGGCTGGCCTATCTGCGCAACATCTTCCGTCCCTACAAGAAGCTCAAGCTCAAGTGGCACCATTCGCACATGACCTGGCTCGAAGGGGTCTTCTCGCGCGGCGACCGGCACCTGGCTCCCGCCCTGGAGGCCGCCTACGCCAAGGGCGCGCTCTTCACCAGCTGGTCCGATCATCTGCGCCTAGAGCCGTGGCTTGAGGCCTTTGCCGAAACCGGCATCGATGCGGAGTCCTATCTGCGCGAACGCGATCCAGAGCAGCCACTGCCCTGGGATCACCTCGCCTCCGGGGTGAGCCGCAAATATCTGCTCACCGAGCGCCGCCGCGCCTTGGAAGAGGCCGCCACTCCCGACTGCCGCTACGAGGCCTGCCGGTCCTGCGGGGTCTGCAACCTGGACGGTCGCGAATCCGAACTGACGCGCCAGGCGGCAGGCCATGACATCGTCCCGGTCATCAACCGCGCCACCCGAGATCAGGAAGACGCCGGGTTGGTGGACGAGCCGCCAACTCAAAACGCGGCTCCCTTCATCGACCTGCACAACAAGGAGCAGCGCTTTCGCCTGTGGTACTCCAAGACCGGCCCAGCCATGTACCTCAGCCAGCTTGAACTGCAACGGATTTTCGAGCGTGCGTTCCGCCGCGCGCGCATGCCCCTGGCTTTCAGCAGCGGCTTCCACCCCGCGCCGCTCCTGTCCTTTGCCCGGGCACTGCCGGTCGGCGTCGGCAGCATCTGCGAGTGGATGGATTTCTTCGTGCGCGAGCACATGGTCGTCAAGGATCTGCCCGTCCTGCTTGAAGCCGAGCTGCCCCAGGGCATGCGCGTGGTCAAGGTGGACGAGCTGCCCTGTCAGGGCAAGGCGCCCATCTCGAACCATGAGCGTTTTTCCCTTGGGTTCGTGAGCGCGGAAGACAGCCAGCGCTTCGCGGCCCGGCTTCCGGCCTTTCTGGAGGCGGCGGAGTGGAAGGTGTTCAAGCGGACCAAGAAGGGTGAACCCGGAGAAGTGGACGTACGGCCCATGGTCAAGTCCATCACGGAAGACGAAAAGGGCTTTGTCATCGATTTCGACTGGCAGACCCTCTATGTCAGCCCCATCTTCGTGCTGCAGGCCGTGGATCCGGAGTTCACGATGCTGCAGGGACGGCTGATCAAGACGGCCCAGTTTTTCTGAGGCGCAAAATGAAAAAGGCGAAGCAAGTGCTTCGCCTTTCCGGTTGGTACAGAGGCAAGATTACTTCTTGACCCGTTTTTCCCAGAGCTTCATGTCCTGCATCTTCTTGCGGCGGTCACGAGCCAGGGATTTGGCCACCAGGGACGTGCCCTTCTTGTAGCCCCATTTTTCCCGGTATTCTTCGGGGGTGAGGCCGTGGGTTGCCAGGTGGCGTTTGGTCAGCACCTTGAACGACTTCGAGCATTCCATGCAGATGATGCTTTTTTCGCGGATGGCTTTTTTGGCATCATCAAGAGACAGGGTTGCTTCGGGTTCGGGCTGGTTTCCTTCGGCGACGTTCTTGATTCCTTCGGTCAACGAACGAATCATGGACGTCAGCTCTTCCTCGGTCATGTTGCGCACACTGGCTTGTGCTTTGACGATTTCGAGCGCTTGTTTTACATAATCTTCCATGTGTAACCTCCAACTATCGCGTATTTGTAATTAGTAGGGTTAGTTTCGTTCTGTAAATTTGTCAACACGCTATAAATGTTTACGGTGATACATCCAAAATTGAGTGCACGATATTTTTTCATTCAGGAAAACTAATCGATAATAACGCTACAGGGAGAAAAAAATGGCAATTCCGCACAATGCGATGAACGACATGGCCCAGGTTTTTCATTTTGAATTTTGGCTTCGCTATTATTTTATCGAAGAGCAGGATGGCAGCCTTTTTATTAAATTGACTGAAGAGCAGGAAAAACAGATGCAGGCCAAATTCCCCGAATACTGGGAGTTGGCGGAGAGCGTGCAAGGCCGTCCCCTGTCCCCCGAGCTGTCCCAGCAGGCCGTGGTCGAGTTTCTCCAGGTCAACTTCGAAGGCAAGAAATACCCGGCCAACACCGTTTTGAAGGTTCTGGACAGCAAGGATTTTTCAGTTGAGATGTATCTGTTCGACACCTGGGTGGATCTGCATGAAGATCAGCTCATGCAGAAGATCTTCGGGTTCGACTACTGGATGCAGATTTACGGTGAATGGAAGACGACGGAGAAGGCGCAGCAATTGCTTCAGTCCCTCAAGCTGCAGATGCAGGGCGAGCACGGAGCCATGAACTGAAAAACGCTTGAGCGTCGGGTTTCGGACATAATTCTCGGACAAAATGGGTGACGGGCAGCAGTATGGCTACTGCCCGTCACCCATTTTCACGCCCACGGCCGGAAGTTCAGCCCTAAGCTCAGGCAGGGCTTCCCGGGCCTTGTCGTAGAGGGCCTGCTGGGCCGCTTTTTCCTCGGCCTGCCGGGCCTTGAACTCGTCGTAGGCGATCTTGCTTTCCTTGAGGGCGGCTTCGTATTCGGACTGGGTCATGCAGGGGACGAAGTTGATTTTGGGGATGCCTTTGAGGAATTTTTGGGCATAGATTTCGGCATTTGCTCCTGTCGAAGAAATATTTCGGTTTGTTGAAAACTCGCCATTATTTTCAAGTCTGGCCATCAACGCAGAATAAAAAAAAGCTTTTTTACAGTCTTGTTTGATGGCTAAGTACATATCATCTCTACGCTCTTGGCCGTCCTCATAAAGGAATACCAACATTGCTCCAGTATCAGCGTCGCCATTCCTTATGGATTGATCCCAATAATGCACAGTCATTTGACATGATTCATCCAAAGGGCGCTCAGCGCGGTCTCTTGCATACGCAGCCCCTGCGAAATAATTCGCCCACGCATCTCCGAGTTCCGCTGCACGGACCACCCAGTACCATTTCTCCCTTTCACCCTTGGCGATGTAATCAGGCATGGGGTTTTTGATTTCTTGCCCTGGCAGGGGTGTGAAGTCGTCTCCCTTGAAAGAGTAGTCGCTGATGAACATCATGCTCTTGCGGTTTCCCGCCAGAGCGCTTTTGCGGAAATGCTTCGGGCCGTTCACGTACACCGGTGCATGACTCAGGGGAGGAAAGCCGGAGAGCCAGTGCAGGTAGAACATGCCTAAAAGCCAGTGGCCCTCGCCCTCGCCAAGATGTCGGATGAGCCACGCTTCTATGGATGAAACATCGATACCTTCAGAGAACTCCGGGTCCACGTGCGGAAGGACAGCGGCCATGGCCAGGGCGTGGATGTCGCCTGCGAGCCCTTTTTCGATGAGGTTACGAAGTTCTCTCTGTTTTTCGAATGCGTTTAAACCATTTCCGGTGGCCGATAGCGTTGTTTTATAAGCATACCGAATGAACTCTACATCAGTGGACAGTTCCTCATCGGCAGGTCCCGAAGCTTCCTCGTAAAAGAACTTTGCCTGCTCGGCCGGGGTGGCGTGCGCCGTGAGCATAAGAGAGAGATGGCAGGCAAGCATTGCGAAGGAGATGATGAAATATTTCATCGCCGCTTTCTTCATTGCTAGAGTTTCCGTCATGAGAAATTCCCCTGGGTCTGGGCGATGTCGTTCTCCGAAAAGTCCTCGGCCGTGACGTCGCGCTGCAGCGACACATCGAGGAAGCTCCGTGCTGAAGAGAAGAGTTCCATATCATCATTGAACATGTGGAATACGGCAGAGGGCAGGGCAATGGAGTAGTCGCCCGGTCCTGGTGTTTTTTCGAGGCGATCCTTCACGAGAAGCAGGATCTTGGCCACATCGAACTCGAGCACGGTCTTCTGGATTCCATCCACTGTGTAGTCCTGAGGCTCTCGGGCCAGTTGCCCGCCGTCCAGATCGACGGTCACGCCGCCAGTCCCGGACGCATTGCGCACGATGACGCCGACACCGGCTGCGACAGGGCCGAGGATTGCCCCGGAAATGCAGCTCGTGACCACCTGCAGCCTGTTTCCGGCAGCGAGGCCCATCTCGATGCGGGGGCTGTAGAGGGCTCCCACGTCTTTATGTACGTGTGCGAAGAAATCCTTCCAGGCCGCTTTCGCTTCCTGCTCTTGCGGCGAAGAGAAGACTATTGTTTTTCCGAACGGATCAAAAATGGGGCTGCTGTCCAGAATTTTTCGGGTGGAGGCGTCCGCCCAGTAATTGTTCTTGGCGGCGGTCTCCAAAGTATCGTCCTTGAAGAGATCGGCAGCAAGGGGCGTCCCCATGCCCGCGATGAAGGCCCCCGCGCCGCACAGCAGCGAGGATGTGGTCACTGCGACGGCTCCGAGCGCAAAGGTGGCCAGGCCACCCATGAAGGTCACGGCAGCCGCGTCAAAGTCCTTGTTTCGCATCAGTTTGAAGACATCCAGAGTGTCCATGACCAGGCCGAGGGCAAGGCCGGTGATCTGGTGAAACAGGACAGTGAGCAGGCGGAACGAGTGTATGCGTACGCGTTTCGCCAAGGCCATTTCCAGCACTACAAGGCCGTCGGCCGTCACGGAGGCGACATCGCGCAGGAAGGGCGCAAGGTCCTTGCGAGCGGACTTCAATTCGTCCGTGAGTTGAAAGGCCGTCATGATCAGGTTGATCCCGCTCATGCATCCATCCAGCGCGTTGACGGCCCGGCCAAGGGAAGTCACGAAATGGAAACGGGCTTCTGTCTGGATGTGATTTATCTGGGTTTGATCGAAACCTGTCCTGGCAATAGCTCGTTCGATTTTTGTGCTGGTGCGCAACTCATAGCTCTGCCTCCACGTCAGAATATTCTCTTGCAGATCGGACAGGGCCTTCTGCTCCATGCTATCGCTGAGGGCCAGAGCTTGCCATGCTTGCGCCTGCTCCTCGCGCAGACTTTTGATCCTGTCCCGCTTTTGTTGGATTTTGGCATGGGTGGACACGCGCAGGTCGGACGAGCGCAGAGGCATGCCCATGGCGCCCGTGTGTCGTTCGTAGCTGTGGATAAGTTCCGTGCGCGCCGAGATCAGGGCTGTTTTGGCTTGCTGGATTTCTCTCTCGATCTGGCGCATTTGCTTGCCTGACCCCAGCGGATCGAGCGTTGCCCGAGTCAGGGCGTCCTTGGCATTGTTCCATCCAGCTTTCGCTGAGGCAAAGGATTGCTCGGCTTGTTTGAGTCTGAGTTTTTCCGCGTCGAGAGCCGGAGCGTATCTGGTCTTTGAGATGAGATAATCGGACCACGCCCTCTGGCTCCCTTTCTCAGCTTCTTTAAGATTGGCTTGGGCGCGTTTGACTTTCGCCGCCCAGAAAGCCTCTTCCTTGCGAAGTTTCCCAATTCCCAGGCTGGCGCTTCTGTATTCCCGCTCCGCAATTTCGCACTGGTTTTTTGCCGTCTTGAGTTTATCGAATTCCTTTTTGAGGAATATCTCCAAGGGCATGGTGAAGGCGCCGACTACCGAATGGAGGGTGTCGAAGGTCTTCTTCACTGCGGAGTCATCGGCGGTTTCGGCCTCTCCGGGGATGGGGTAGAATTCGGAATTGACCCAGACCTGAGCCGCGAAGGACCCGTCGGCCAGGGTTCTCGAAGGCTCGGCGGGTGGGAAACCCAGACGCCTGTTGAAGGCGGTGATGATCGGCTGGACTCTTGCGGCCGTCCCCGCTTTCTTGGAGCGATCCGCCATGTACGAGGTCAGCTGTGTCAGAAGAAGACCGTATTCATTGCCGGGCACTGACCCTTCGCCCACGATCCGCTCGAAAAGCCCGAGAAAGGGTGATCCTTGGGAAAAGAGACCGTCCAGAACGACGAAGGACGGGAGCCGGGCGGCGATATTGTGAAACGCTCCGGCCAGGATGGCCAGGCGGGCCACGGTCAGGGGATCGGCCGGGATTTCATCGCTGTTGAAGGCCGTGGCGGGGTCCACCGGGTAAGGCTTTTTCTGGTCGTCGCTCAGGAAGAAATTCCCGAGCTGGAACTGGAAGGAGTAGATGGGCCTCGTGTCCTGCACGAGGGCCTGCCAGCTCCCGGTGATGAAATTCAGGCGATCCTCCAGATATTCCAGCGCTTCGGAGTGGCTTCGTTTGAAATTGTTGTAGGGAGCGAGGTCCGGCAGGAACGCTGCCCGTGGCTGCTCAGGTTCGTAATGGCAGTCGCCGGGCCTGACGGGCGGCTTGATGACGCGATTGTCCTTTCTCCCCTTCGACTCCGCATACAGCCTGGTCAGCTCCCCCGAAACGATCATGGGTTCGTGCCAACGCGCATACAGGGACAGATCTTCCAGCCCCGCGCTATACGCCGCGACCATGTCGTAGATCATGCCCACGGGGTCGGCCAGACAGGCCACGTGGGTGTCGTGGTGTGTCGACTCCGGCAACGGTTTGGCGCTAAAGGGCGAGGCCGAGGCATCCCAGCGTTTCCAGGGGGAGAGTCTGCCGCACAGTTCCTGCGGCGACCATTCCTTGCTTTCCGCCGGTTTGCGTTCCTCGAAAAGGTTGACCCCCGCGCCCTCTTGGCGCAGCCGCAGCAGGCAGCCGGGCTCTTCGGCGTATTCCTCCACATGGTTGGGCAGGTCGTCGGCATGAAAGCAGGTTGGGGATGCTTCATAGGAGTACTGGCGCAGTCCGGGGTTCACCGCCTTGCCGAGGGTCACGAGTTGCATCTGCTCGTAGGGATCGGCCGCGAGGTTCCTGCGCATCTCTTTCCAGACTTCCTTGTCGCGCTCGCTTGGGAACTCCTCCTCGGACTTGGGGATGCGGATGAAGAGCATGTAGAGCTGGCTCACCTCCCGTGGCACCGCAATGGTGTCCGGCCTGCTCGCAAACCCCGTGCTGCGGGGTCCGTCAAGCATGGTCAGTCTGCCGCCCTTGGCAGCGAAGACGGCAATGTTTTCTTCGGTGGGGTTGGAGTTCCACGTGGCTAAGACATATCCGCTGTCCAGGGTGCGCAGGGTGTAGGCGTGATTGACCTCGGGCAGGTTCGCGCCCGGCTTGAAGGCCTTCAATACGTTGTCCGGAATGGTGCAGTCCGTGTGCGTGCAGAGAGCGAAGCGTACGGGGATGATGTGTCTGAAACTGCAAGGGATGATTTTTACCTCATTGATTAGCGGCATAAGGCGATCCTCCGGTGAGCGGGTATGGTCGTCTTCAGCAGATGCGCATCGAAGTCTCCGGTCGACTCCGGGTTGCCGTGCAGCAGCGTTCGGATATCCAAAAGTTGTGAGAAGTCTGTGATGCCGTATTTCTTCTGCAATTCGTGGCATTCGGCCCTGACCCCTTCCCGTTCGGCCTCGTTGACGGGTCCGTGGGAGCGGCTGGACAGAATACGGACATCGCAGCCGTGAAAACGCCTCGAAAAGGTTTTTTCGCGCTCTGTGAGGTCGCCCTTCAACGTCGCGATATGACGATCGAGAAGCCGCGTTTCCCGGAGTTCATGGAAGTCGTCCAGAAAGGAAAGCGGGATGCGCAACGCTTCACGCACCTGCGTTCGGTCTTCCGGAATTTCGCAATGGATCCAGGCTCCGATGCTCTCGGCAATGTCGGCGCGCAAAAGAATGGAGAACAGGCCTCGCACCACAAGCGGAAACACTGCCGGAATCTGCATGCAGTCGCACAGCACCTGCGGGTCCTGCCATCGGCACAAGGTGTGGCCCCCTGCTTCCCTGGACGGAAAAATAGCCTGGGTCAGCGTGGCGGCGGTCGTTTCGAGATCGCCCGGTCCCGAAAGAAAGACGCCGAGACAGGAACATCGATCTTCCGTGAGAAACCACTCCACCAGAGGGCTTTGCGCGGTTACGCTCACCAGCATGGGGCTCAGGGAGAGCAATGCTCCAAGTGACGGGTTCGACGCAAACAGGAATGCGTATTGAGGATTCTGCTCAAGGCTGAAAATGTCTTGCAGGCAGTCGTTCTTTGCCGCGCCTTCCAGGAGCAGCCAGGTGCGGCGTCCGGATTCGACTTGGAGCCGGAACCACTCATCGACCAACGTAGTCGCCTTGATCATGAGTCCTCCGTATGGATGAAACCCTCGCGGTCTTCGCATGCCTTGCACAGACATTCGGCCTTCGGACCCGGCGGGACATCCGGAATTTCCGAAACAATCGGCAAAAGCGGCCTCGCTCCAGACCCCGAACCCGGTCCGCCTCCGGCGTTCATCTTCACGTTCTTGCCGACGATGGTGATCCCGGAGGCGTTGAGTTTGACGAAGTTGCCGCCGACCTTGAGGGTCAGCTCGCTCCCGGCCTCCAGCACGGTCTTGACGCCAGCTCTGGCGTGGACCTCGCCTCCTGTGCGCAGCAGCCATTTCCGGCCGATGCTGCCGTGGCTGCTGCCCCTGACCGTCAGGTGGTCGTCCGAAAGCAGCTCGACTTTGCGGTCTTTTTCCACTGTCTGCTGGTCCTCGCCTTTCACCAGTGAGTAGGAAAAATTGTCGATGGTGCGGTGCTGGTCGCGCAGGATGTGTTCCTTCCAATCATTCTTGACGTGGACGTTCACGTCCTTTTCGGCGTGGGCGTAGATTTCTTCCTGGCCCTTTTTATCTTCGACCCGCAGCTCGTTGAAGCCTCCGCCGCCCGGCGAGGACAGGGTTTTAAGGACCGTGCGCGTCTTGTTTTCGGGCAGCTGGTAGGGGACCGGGTTTGCGGCGTTGTAGACCCGGCCGGTGATCAGCGGCCGATCCGGGTCCGCCTCCAGGAAGGAGACGACCACTTCGTGCCCGATCCTGGGGATGGTCAGGGTCCCGTACTGACTTCCGGCCCAGCCTTGGGCAACCCTGATCCAGCAGGTCGTTTTTTCGTTGTGGGCGCCCTTCCTGTCCCAGTGGAACTGCACCTTCACGCGGCCGTATTTGTCCGGGAAGATCTCCTCGCCCGCCGGGCCGGTCACGATGGCCGTCTGCCTGCTCACGATGCGCCTCTTGCGATGCTCCGACGCGGGTACGAAGCGCGTCGTGTTCAGGATCGCCTGAACATGGGCCGCGTACGTCATGCCCCGGTCGGGGGCCTCGTGCTCCAGCACCTGCGGCTGCTCGCCCCGGTGTTCGACGCGCACGAGCCACCAGCGTGAATTCATGTCCGGGCGTGCATGACCGTGGAGTTCAAAGGTGAACCCGGGGATCATCCGCGACACGTCGGTTCTGGCGTCGATGCGGCGGCTTTGGCTCATGTGCCTGAGCATCTCGATGTCGGCGTAGCGTTTGCCTTCCTTCTGCTGCCGGTAGAGGTGCGGATAACGGTACTGCTCAAGCATCATGCCCGGCGGAACCGGTGCCTTGCGCGCGTCCGTCTCGGTCTGGGCGGCCGTGAGGCCGAGGCGCGTCTTCTCGAAGTTCCATTCCCTGAAAGTGGCGGAGTCGCTGCCTATGGTCTGGCTGAGTTCGATGGATTTTATGGTGGCATCGTCCGTTTCCGTGCCCGCGCCGGGATGGAAGCGCAGCGTGCTTTCGCCCTCTATCAAAGGCCCGCCCTCGCGATCCGAAAAGCAGAGCACATGCCGGTCCTCGGAGTGCTCGAAATAGAAGTAGATGCCTTCCTCCTCGCACAGCCGGGAGATGAAATGCAGCGCGGTTTCGCCGTACTGTACGCAGTATTCGCGGGGTGCGTAGTCGAAGAAGCATTTGAAGGCGTACGAATCCCCGGTGAAGTTCTGTTCTTTGAGGATCTGCTCGATGATCTGCGGCACGCTCATGTTCTGGAAGATGCGGTGGTCCGTGGTCAGGCCCAGGAACCAAAGGCGCGGGACAAGCAGGCAGCGGTAATGGGTGTGGTACTTGGTTGAATGCAGCTGTGACAGTCCGCGGATGATGCCATGCACATGACGGACTCCGCCGCTTTTGTCGGCTATACTCAGACAGGCCGGCTTGCGCAGAAGCTCTGCGAAATCGACGCGCGCAGAGTCGTGAACGAGCTCGATTTCATATTCGAAGGGTTTGTGGACTTCTTCGGCCCCGGAAAAGGCGTAGACTCCAAGGCCTGTTTCGGATGGTGTGCTGAACGTGAACCACTGGGTGTCGGCTGGCGGCGGATGCGGCATGGAACCTCCCTGTCCGCAGTTTGGCTGGCGGACGTTTTCTATCCATGTTGCCAGCTAGTTCCAGACCGCGCATTGGGGAGGATGTGTAATTTCAGGGTAATTGTCTGGGGATCAGGAGGGGGTATGCGATGGGTTTGCGAAGACGCAGACGGGAGATGAAACCCGAGATCGCAGGGTGCAAAAAAGAACCGCAGGCTCGCGCCCGCGGTTCTTTCATGCGTCTTAAAAACGACGGGGGCTTACTGGAAGAGCGCCCCCTGGCTGGCGAAGAACACCTGCGAGGTTCCGGCCGCGCCCAGCGTGTTTTTTTCCGCCGTCAGTTCCATGCGGTAGCCAAAAGAGATGTACAGCGGGCCGGACGAGCCCAGTGATTCGGGCGTGAGGTGGAATTCGAAGGGTACGCCCTTTTCGTGGTCCAGGCTCGTGGGCAGGTAGAGGCGCAGGTCCTTGGCCAGGACGCGGCTCTGGTCGTCGCTGAGGTAGATCTGCATCCACAGGTCCTGAATCCAGGTCGCCCATTCGGGGATGGCGCCGGCCACGGGAATGGCCGTGCCGGAGACGATCAGCCTGTTATCCTCCAGGCGGCTCGTGTAGTTGAATTCCCAGTAGCGCATGACAAGGGTCTCCTGCTGACCGAGGGTCCAGGGGTTCTTGTCCAGATGCACGACGCTCAGATGCGCGCACCCCGTAAGCAGCAAAACCGCAATCACAAGCGAAAATATCAGACGTGGACGCATGCTCGTCTCCTTGCATTTCATCGTGATCATCACAATTTGGGACTGCCCTGCACTATCATCTCGGCCAGGGTCAGATCAACCCGGGGCAGGGCGCGGATTTGCCTGGGGCCGACGAACTGCACTTCGAGCTCCATGAGCCTGGTATAGAGCGCAGTGCGGTCCAGGACAGGAAAGGAGTCCGCCCCGGCGCACAGCTCTTGGCTGCGGAAACAGCCTGGGAAATCGATGGCGCGGCCATCGGGGTAGCGCAGCCTGTTGGGCACGCCGTGCAGCCTGCAGATCATCAGCCGGTGGGCGTAGACGCCGCAGCGCCCGTCGTCGTTCAGCGGACACATGATCGACGGGCGTTCGCCCCGGGACAGGGCGTCCGTGGCCTCGCGCACATAGGCGCGCGCCCGCTCCTCGTAGACGGCCCGGCGGTCGGCAGGCAGCTCCTGAAGGCCTTGCAGCAGATAGGCCCACTCGATTCGGGTGTGGTGCTGGAAGAAACTGGTGCAGCAGTTTTGCGGGCAACCGTCGCAGCTCAGGCCCAGGGTCTGCGCGTGGGCGGAGTAGCTGGTCTGCATGTCGGCGTAGAGAGCGGCCAGTTTCCGGAAGGCCTGGGCGGGAAGTATTTTCTTGATCACGGCTCGTCCTGTGTGGTTCGGGATAGTCCAAGGATGATGGCGGAGCAGGATTGATCGGGAGTTGCTCCGTCAGTGTCCACCGTCAGCTGGGCGTAGCGTGCATACAGGGGGGCGCGTTCGTCGTAAAGGTCTTTGAGGGTCTGGCCGGGGCCGATGGCCAGTCCTCTGGAGGTCGGATTGGTCAATCTGTGAGAGATGGTCTCAAAGGACGACTGTATGTAGACGATGTGCCCCTGGCCACGCAGATGGGCCATGGCCGCCTCGGAATAGACCACGCTGCCGCCAGTGGCGATGACGCATTGGCTCAAGTGCACGCGCTGAATCTGCTGCGCTTCGGCCTGCACGAAGGCCTCAAGGCCCAGGTGATCCCTGATCTGCTGCAGGGGCGCGCCCCACCAGGCTTCCATGAGCAGGTCCGTGTCCACGAAGGCCCAGTCCAGCCGCCTGGCCAGACGCCTGCCAAGGGTCGATTTGCCTGTGGCGGCCATGCCGATGAGGATGATGTTCTGGTGATTCATGCTTTCGATCCGTCAAAAAAAATGAAGCCCAAGCATGACGCCCGGGCTTGTTGGAACACGGGAGGCGCCGAGGCCGTCAGCCTCCGAGGTACGCTTTTTTCACGTCGGGGTTGTTCATCAGTTCCCGGGCATTGCCCGAGGCGACGATGGCCCCGGTATCGAGCACATAGCCCCGGTGCGCGAACTGCAGGGCGATACGCGCGTTCTGCTCGATCAAAAGCAGGGTCATGCCCTGGGAATTGAGTTCCTTCAAGGCCCGGAACATGTCGTACATCAGGAGCGGCGCAAGCCCCATGGAGGGTTCGTCGAGCATGATGAAGTTGGCTCCGGTCATCAGCGAGCGGCCCACGGAGAGCATCTGCTGCTCGCCGCCGGACAGGGATTCGCTGCGCTGTTTGCGGCGCTCGAAGAGCCGGGGGAAGAGGTCGTAGACCCGCTTGAAATCCACCTGGATCTGGTCGTTGTCCTTGCGCGCATAGGTGGCGAGCTGCAGGTTCTCCTCGACGGTCAGGTTGCCGAAGATGTGCCTTCCCTCGGGGGACAGGGCGATCTTGAGGTCCTGCACGACCTTGTGCGCTTCCGTGCCGATCATGCTCTTGCCCTCGTAGAGGATGTCGCCCTGGGTGATCTTCGGCCCTTCCGGCGGCGGGACGCGGGTGATGGTGTGCAGGGTGGTCGTTTTTCCCGCGCCGTTGGCGCCGATCAGGGTGACGATTTCACCCTTGGCCACGGTGAAGGAGATGCCGTGCAAGGCTTCGATGTTGCCGTACTTCACATAGAGGTTTTTGACTTCGAGCAGCATTATATATTCTCGTCTCCAAGATAAGCTTTGATGACATCCGGATTGTTCTGGATCTGTTCCGGAGTTCCTTCCGCGATGGTCACGCCGAAATCGACGACCTTGATCCAGGAGCACAGCGACATGACCACGTCCATCTGGTGTTCGATCATCCAGATGGCGATCTTGAACTCGTCGTGAATCCATCCGATGAGCTTGATCAGATCGTTGACGTCGGACGAGTTGAGCCCGGCCGCAGGTTCGTCGAGCAGCAGCAGCGACGGGTTGATGGACAGGGCGCGCGCTATTTCGACGCGTCTTTGCAGGCCGTAGGGGAGGTTCTTGGGCTTTTCCTCGGCGAACTGCCGCAGATCGAGGGCTTCGAGGATCTCATAGCCCCGGTCGGCGATGCGCTTCTCGTTGCCCATGTAGCGACGGGTGCGCAGGAAGGCGTCCACAAGGTTGTAGCCGAGGTTGTAGTGCTGGGAGATCTGGATGTTTTCAAGCACGGTCATGTCGTGCCAGAGGCGGATGTTCTGGAAGGTCCGCGCTATTCCCATGGCCGTGACCTGATGCGGCTTGAGACCGGCCAGGGACTTGCCCTTGAAGACCAGGGACCCTTCCGACGGCGAATAGAATCCGGACACCAGATTGAACACCGTGGTCTTGCCCGCTCCGTTGGGACCGATGAGGGCCATGAGCTCGTTGCCTTCGATGGCAATGGAGAAGTCCGACACCGCGCACAGGCCGCCGAAGGTTTTTGTCATGTTTTGAATCTGCAAAAGGGACATAGAAGCTCCGGATGATGAATACTATCGCTTTTCGCTGTTGTGAGCGCGTTACTTGAACGAGTAGAATTTTTTCAGTTTCGGGAAGATGTCGGACAGCTCCCGATTGCCCATGATGCCTTCGGGCCTGAACTGCATGAGCAGGATGAGGATGAGGGGAATGATGACCCATTTCCAGACCTGACTCAGCTCATAGCTGTCGGGGAGCAGGTGCACGTAGTGCATGGCGGTGTCCATCCAGGGAATAATGAAGCGCAGCGATTCCAGAAGCAGGGTGAACAGGATCGCGGAGATGACCGAGCCGCTGAGCGAGCCCATTCCGCCAAGATAGACCATGACCAGGCATTCCGTCGACTTCAGGATTCCGAAGGAATTCGGGTTGATGTAGCCCAGAATGTGCGCAAAGAGGCCGCCCGCGATGCCGGCCAGGCCGCTTGAAAGCATGAAGGCCACCAGCTTCATCCTGTTGGTGTTGACGCTCATAATCTCCGCGGCCACCTCGTCCTGCTTGATGGCGATGATGCCCTTGCCGTAGGTCGAGGTCACGTAGCGGCGGATGATGAACACCGTGCCGAAGGTGAAGACGATGACCCAGAGCAGAATCCAGGGGATGTCGTAGCTGTCGCTCATGGCGAAGAGCACTTTCTTCATGCCCATGAAGCCTCTGGCGCCGCCGATCTTGTCTATGTTGATGATGGTGCTGATGATGATGAAGTTGGCCGCGATGGTGATGATCGCCAGGTAGTCGTCGCGGGTCTTGAACGAGGGAATGGCCACCAGCACGCCGGCCACCGCTGCGGCGGCTCCGCCGATCAGCAGGGTGAAGGGGAAGAGATAGACGGCCGTTTCCGGGGGCAGCAGCGCCGCGCCGAAGACCTTGTCGTCGGTGAAGAGCATCACGTTGATGACGGAGGTCACGTAGGCGCCAACGGCCATGAATCCGGCATGCCCGCAGGCGAACTCGCCCATGTAGCCGTTCACGATGTTGAAACTGCTGGACAGGATGATGTTCACGCCCATGAACATGATGACGGACTGAATGTACAGGTCGATGTATTCCTGATGGGACATGAACACTATCACACCGGTAATCGCCAGCAGGAGCGTGGGGACGGTTAGTTTTCGCATTGAATTCCTCGAGTACCAAATGAAAAAGAAGAGAACGCTCGATCCGATTCTGTATCCGTCTTCAGATCTTGGTCGTGCCTGCCACGCCGAACATGCCCGTGGGCTTGATGCACAGGATGGTCATCAGGATGGCGAAAGCGATCAGGTCCCTGTAGGTCGACGGGAAAACCGCGACGACGAGAATTTCCACGAAACCGAGGAGAAAGCCGCCCAGGAAAGCCCCGCGAATGTCGCCGATCCCTCCGACCACGGCGGCGATGAACGCCTTCCAGCCGATCATTGCGCCCATGTAAGGGTCCAGGATGGGATAGGAGAGGGCGAAAAGCAGTCCCGCCAGTCCGGCGAAAGAGGAACCGAGAATGAACGTGAAGACGATGACCGTATCGATGGGGATGCCCATGAGCGGTACCGCGAACTTGTCGTAGGAGATGGCGCGCATGGCCATTCCGATCTTGGTCTTGGTGACGATGAAATGCAGAAAGATGAAGACCAGGATTGCTGAAAACACGACTCCGATTTTCAGGTTGGTCATGCTCAGATCACCGACGGTGTAGACGACCTTGTCCACGAGTTCGGGAAAGCTCTTGCGGCTGGCTCCGAGCAGCGCGAGGTTGCCGTTTTCAAGAACCAGCCCGCACATGAGCGCGGTGATGACGACGTATAGGCGATGTGCGCCCTTGCGGCGCAGCGGCCGGTACGCGATGCGTTCCAGCGATACGCCCACCAGAGCGGTGAGGATCATGGTCAAGGGTATGACCATGGCCAAAACCACCCAGCCCGGGAGCGAGACGGCCATGCCCAGGATGGCCGTGGCGATGAAGAACGCGATGTAAGCGCCAACCATGAAAATGTCGCCGTGCGCGAAATTGATCAAACGCAACACGCCGTACACCAGCGTATAGCCAAGCGCGATCAGGGAGTAGAAACTTCCCCACTGAAACGCGTTGAAGAGGTTCTGGATAATACTTGCGAGCACGAGTTTTCCCCTATGAGTCCAGTGTCCCGTTGACTTCTGTTGACAATGAAAGGCCCCGCCGGGCTTTGAAACAAAAAAAGTGCGCGGAGTTCAAACCCCGCGCACCTTGATCAATCTGTTACGGGCAAACGGATTTGGTGAACACGAATTCGCCCTGCTCGCTGATCTTGACGACCACCGCGCATTTGATGGGATCGCCTTCGGCGTCGAACTTCATGTTGCCGGTGATGCCCGGGAATTCGGGGATGGCGGCCATGGCGTCGCGGATGGCCTTGCGGTCGGCGCGGGTCTTGCCGGACAGTCCGCCGGTGTTCTGGACGGCCTTGAGCACGATGTTGGTCGCATCCCAGGTCAGCGCGGCCACGTCGGCGGGCTCATAGCCGTACTTTTCCTTGTAGCGGTCGATGAAGACCTTGGTTTCGCCGGTGGCGCCGGCGGCCGCGTAGTGGGTCGAGAAGTACTGGCCCTTGCAGTTGTCGCCGCAAAGCGCCATCAGCTCAGAGTTGCCCCATGCGTCGGCGCCCATGAAGGGGTTCTTCCAGCCGAGGTCGTGAGCCTGTTTGATGATCAGCGCAACTTCGTTGTAGTTGTTGGGCAGGAAGATGAAATCGGGCTTGGCGGCCAGGATGGTGGTCAGCTGGGCGCTGAAGTCCTGATCCTTGGAGGAGTAGGATTCGAAGCCAACAACGGCGCCGGCGCCGTTCTTGGCGTTGAAGTCATCACGGAAAATTTCGGCCAGGCCCTTGGAGTAGTCGTTGTCGAGGGCATAGAGGACGGCGGCCTTCTTGGCGCCGAATTGCTCCATGGCGAAGTCGACGGCCACGGGACCCTGGAAGGGATCAAGGAAGGCGGCGCGGAAAACCCAGGGGCGGTCCTTGGTGGTGTCGGGGTTGGTGGACCAGGGCGAGATCATCGGGGTCTGGTTGTCGTCGCAGACCTGACCGGCCGGAACGGCCTGCTTGCTGGAGTTGGGGCCGACAATGGCCAGCACGCTGTCGCGCTCGATGAGCTTCAGGGCGGCGGAGACGGCGGATTCAGCCTTGGACTCGTTGTCTTCGTAGATGAATTCGAGCTGGTACTTCGTGCCACCGACATCAAGGCCGCCTGCGGCGTTGATGTCTTCCTTGAGCATCTCGGCGGCAAACTTTGATTCTTCACCCACTTTGGGGATGTCGCCGGTCAGCGGGATGTTGAAACCGATCTTGAGGGTCTCGGCTCCAGCAGCCGCTGGCAAAGAGCAGCACACATGCCAGGGCAAGTAAAACACGGGCGGATTTCTTCACAAACAACCTCCATGAAGTAAGTGTTACAAAGTGATGGCTTTTCTAATGGAAATAACCAAAAAAAGAAAGTTATTTTAGGTGCGTGCACGCTTTTCGACGAAATTGCGGGTCCCGCGAAAGAACTTCGTGATTCAGCACCTTTAGCCCTGAATTGATTGTGCAATCATTATGCCTGAACGACACGAAGGCGAGATGCGGTCCCTGAGAGTGCGCCAATGTTTGACAATCCGGATGGATTGGTATTTTTGAAAAAGGGCAGGTGGGTATTTACTTGGGGGCTCGATGTCGAAATTGTCAAAACAAAGAGCGCCCCTGCGTGGTATATTTACATATTTGTGCAAAAGGCCGGGCTTGATGCGAGGAAGAAAACCTTGCCAAAGGGCAGGGGGGGACTTAGAAACCATGGTCCTGTTCAACGAGCCGGGAGGTGTCCATGACGGAGCGGGTGCACAAGATCATAACGGACCATGCGCATGAAGGCGCCGTGCTGCGCAAGACCTTTTTTGCCGACAATGCCGCCCAGGTGGCCGAAGTGGCCCGGGCCATGGCTCTCAGCCTCACGGCCGGCGGAAAGATCCTTTTCTGCGGCAACGGCGGCAGCGCCGCCGATGCGCAGCATTTCGCGGCCGAGCTGGTCAACCGCTTTATGATGGAGCGGCCTCCGTTGCCGGCCATCGCCCTGACCACGGACACCTCGGCCCTGACCGCCATCGGCAACGACTATTCGTTCGACCGGATTTTCAGCAAGCAGGTCCAGGCCCTGGGGCGCCCAGGGGACGTGCTGATCGGCATCTCCACCTCGGGTCGCAGCGCCAACGTCAACGAGGCGCTGCGCGTGGGCCTGGAGAACGGGCTGGTCACGGTGGGTCTTGGCGGAGGCGGCGGCGGAGCCATGCTCGCTCACTGTCATCACGCCCTCATCGTACCGGACACGCGGACGCCCCTGGTCCAGGAAATTCACGGAGCCATCGGCCACCTTCTGTGCGGTCTGGTGGACTATTATCTGTTTGAAGCGGTTGCGGAGCTCGAACCTTTCCTGGGTTCGGAGCAACCATAAGGAGGAAACATGCCCATCTTCGAATATGTATGCAATTCCTGTCACAAGGAATTCGAGGAAATCGTTCTCGGCGGGGAGCAGCCCGTCTGTCCGACCTGCGGCGCCGCGGACACGACCAAGCTCATTTCGCGTGGCGTGTTCCGGACCGGAGGCCCCATCGTCATGGGCTCTCCCTCTGCCAGCGCCATCACCACCAGAGGCAAGAGCGGTTGCGGTACCTGCTCCGGCGGCAATTGTTCCAGCTGCGGCTAAAATCCTAAGGATCCATTCTTGATGAACACCATTCGCATCGCCACCCGTGGCAGCAAGTTGGCCCTGTGGCAGGCTCATCACATTTCCGGTCTGCTTCGTGCCCAGTATCCGGGCATGACCGTCGAGCTCAACATCATTAAGACCAAGGGCGACAAGATCCTTGATGTGCCCCTGGCCAAGATCGGCGGCAAGGGCCTTTTCGTGAAGGAAATCGAGGAAGCCCTCCTGGCCGGCGAGGCCGACATCGCCGTGCATTCCATGAAGGACGTGCCGGCGCAGCTGCCCGAGGGTCTCAAGCTCGGCATCATCCCCGAGCGCGAAGTGCCTACCGACTCCTTCCTGAGCGTCAACTACCCTGACATCGCGTCGCTTCCGGCCGGAGCCCGGGTCGGGACCAGCAGCCTGCGCCGCCAGACCCAGCTCATGGGTTTGCGCCGGGACCTGTGCATCCTCTCCCTGCGCGGTAATCTGGACACGCGGGTGGGCAAGCTCATGGCCGATGAATTCGACGCCATCATCGTGGCCACGGCGGGCATGAACCGCCTCGAACTCTCCGCTCCGCACATGCAGGAGCTGGCCCCGCCCATGTTCTATCCGGCAGTGGCCCAGGGGGCGCTTGGCATCGAGTACCGCGCCGACCGGCCGCAGCTGGACGAGCTTCTGGCCTTTCTGGACCATGCGCCTTCCAAGGTCTGCGTGGAGGCGGAGCGGTCTTTTCTGTTCGGTCTGGACGGAGGCTGCCAGGTGCCCATCGCCGGCTACGCGACCCTCAGCGGCTCGGAGCTCACCCTCACGGGCCTGGTGGCCGATCTCTGCGGCGAGCGGGTCATCCGCCGCCAGGCAACGGCTCCGGCAGACGCGGCCGTCGCCCTTGGCGCGGATGTGGCACGGGCCGTGCTGGCCGCCGGCGGCAAGGATATTCTCGACGAGGTCTACCGGAGCGGCGCGGCGGTCTGAGTCGGATCCTGATCTGGAGTGCAACGAAAAAGGGCAGGCGGTTTTTCCGCCCGCCCTTTTGACATTTCGGGCAGGGTCATGGCTGCTCGTCGCTATTCTCCGCTGTGTACGCCGGCCGCCGAGAACGTGGCCATGTCGGTGTAGAGGTTGGCCGCGCTGCGCAGGATGAACACGGCCATGGCCGCGCCGGTGCCTTCGCCGAGGCGCATGTCCAGGTGCAGGAGCGGGGCGGCCTCCAGCCGCTGCATGACGGCGGCGAACCCGGGTTCTGCCGAGGCGTGGGAAAAGAAGGCGTATTCGGCCACCAGCGGGCAGATGGCGCGGGCCGCGACATAGGCGCTGGACGAGATGAATCCGTCGATGACCAGAGGCATGCCAAGGCTCGCTCCGCCAAGGATCATGCCGGCCAGGGTCGCGATTTCAAATCCTCCGAGGCTGGCCAGGATATCGATGGGGTCGGCCTTGGCGATGGTGGGGGCATGCAGGGCCAGGGCCTTTTCGATGACCGCGATCTTGTGGCGCACCCCTTCGGCCCCAAGGCCCGTGCCGGGGCCGGTGATGGCGGCGGGGGGCAGGTCCAGGCAGGCGCAGAAGAGGGCCGTGGCCGGGGTTGTGTTGGCGATGCCCATCTCTCCGGTGCCGAGGGTCACGATGCCGTCCGCGTGCGCGGCCTTGGCCAGGGCGATCCCGTTCTCCAGGGCTCTTACGCATTCCTCACGGCTCATGGCCGCCTCTGTGCTCAGATCCCTGGTGCCGGGCGCGACCTTGCACTGGACGAGGGCAGGGTGTTCGGGGAACCTGCCGCCCAGGCAGCCCGCATCCACGACCTTGAGGTCCACATCCGCGGTGCGGGTCAGCACGTTGATGGCCGCGCCGTTCATGACGAAATTGGTGACCATCTGCCGCGTCACTTCCTGGGGGAAGAGGCTCACGCCCTGGGCGGCCACTCCGTGATCCCCGGCGCAGGTGTAGATGCGGGCCGGGTCGACCCTGGGCGCTTCGCCACCGGCCATGGCCACCAGTCGGCAGGCGACCCGCTCCAGGACACCGAGGCTGCCTTTGGGTTTTGTCTGGGAATCGAGGTGGGCCTGGGCTTTTTGGAAGAATGCGCGGTCAAGGGGGCGGATCTTGGCGATGGTGGACTGAAGCATGGATATGAAGCCTCCGGAATTTCACGTTATTTTGATGCGAATTATCGCGTTCAAAGGGCTACAGGATGGAGAAAACGATGACAAGAACGGATTTGAAGGACTACGGCCCCATTTTGGTCAGTGCCTGTCTGCTCGGGATCTATTGCCGCTATGACGGACGCTGCGAGACGGACGAGAGGGTCATGGCCCTGTCAGAGGGTCATGTCCTGATCCCTGTCTGTCCGGAACAGCTGGGCGGTCTGCCCACGCCGCGTTCGGCCGTGGAGCTGCTCGACGGCCGGGCCGTGACCAGGGACGGGGCCGACCTGACCGAGGCCTTCGAACGCGGTGTCCTGCAGGTAGAGCGAGTGGCCCGGCTGACCGGGGCCCGGGCGGCCGTTTTGCAGCCTCGATCGCCGAGCTGCGGGCGGGACATCATTTATGACGGCACCTTTTCCGGCCGACGCATCGAGGGGGACGGCGCCCTTACGCAGTCTCTGCGGGCGCAGGGTTTTTTGCTGCTCGTGCCCGACGAACTTGATTGACCCGCGCTCTTTTCTTTTGTCACGGATGAATTAACAATACTGGAATCATCCGGATGAACGGAGGGAGCAATGACAAGCACGGCAAACAGGCGCGAATTCGAGCGTCAGCGAAAAGAGGTGAGGGTGAGGTACAGTCTGCTCGGCAGCGAGGAATACAGCGATGCCCGGCTCGTGGACGTGAGCGAGGGGGGGCTTTGCATGGAGACCAGCACGCCGCTCAGGACCGGCACCCAGATCTATGTACAGCTTTTGAACATCAATCCCGAAATTTCGGGGCTGGCCGCGCACAGGACCTCCCACGGCAGGGTGCGCTGGACCAGGGATTTGGGCTGTTTGGAGCAAACCCGTTTCGGGATCGGGGTGCAGTACACGCATCCTGTCTGTCACTGATGAACGCAAGCAGGAAGAAGCATGTCCGCATTTGAACAGGAGCTTGAGGCGACCGGGGAACTGTTGAAGAATGAGAAAATTTCCAAGGAGTTGGCGCGGGCTCATGCCAGATCTCTGGCCTGGTTCAGACAGAACCTGGCCGAGCTTGAAGCGGCGGGCTGGAGCGTTGACGAGCTGTACCGCATCGGCACCCTGTCGTTTCCCTATTCGGAGTGGGGGCCGGGCTGGCTGACCTTGTGGAACAATGAAAAATGTTCGCCCCGGCTGGGTCGTCGGGGCGAGATAGAGTTCGTCCTGCACGAGGCGGGTGGGGACGTTGTACAATCCTGCCGCCTCGACAAGAGTTATTTGTCCTGACTTATTGTCCCTGGCCCAGGGTCTCGTTGCCCGTCGGCACCGGGTCCACTTCCGGCTGGGGCTCCAGGGCTCGTTCCTGCACGGCTTCCGCCGTCCTGACCAGAAGATCTCCGGCCTTGGCCACGCCGGCCATTGATGCCGGGTCATCCAGACTGCGCCGGTGCACCCATTGCGCCATGTAGATCAGCTCAGAGGCGTCCATGCCCTGCGGGTTCGAAGCGCTGACGATGGCTTGCAGGAGACGCTGGCGCGAGATCTCGCGGGTCTGAATGGTGGTCTTGATGCGGGCGCTGGCCTCGTTTCTGGCCGAGATGGTAGCCTCTTCCCCCTGCATGTTCCAGAAGGCCAGGTGCGCCTGGCTGACACTCTCCATATCCTCAAGATATTTCGTGACCAAAAGCCGGATCGAGTCCGTTCTGGCCAGGCTGCTCATGGTCTTGCCGATGGTTTTCAGCCGCGCCGCCAGCAGCGTCAGCATTTCCTTGCGCTGGGCCTCGCTCACGACGGCCATCTGTCCTGAAGGCAGGGTGTAGGTGGTAGATTGCAGCGCCCGCTCCAGGCTGTCCAGAAAGAGCGGCGTGTATGCCGCGTGCAGAAAATCGAGCACGGGCTCCTTGAGCACGTGGGTGAAGATGACCTTGCGCGCTCCCAGCGTATCGGCCGGATCGACGTTCAATCCGTTGAAATCGACTCCGTAGCGAATGTTCACGGACTTGACGTTGAGATCGAAACGTCCCTCGGCTCCCGGATTCTTCTTGGTCCCGCCCGGCAGATAGCGGTCGACCAGATAGCGGCTCATATCCTCGATGAAGTCATGGCGCACGATCTCGTCGGCCGGGAAGGCAGGCGCGGTGGCATTGCCTTCTGCGGTGGCGTTGTCTTCAGGCGTGGTGACGGTCGCGTTGACGGGTTCCTGCACGGCAACCACGGGGGCCGGCTGTCCTGTGCCTACCTGCCAGCGCTGCGGGGCCACTTCCGTGGCGACCGGTTTCGGAAAAAAACGGTCGCGGTTCTGCATGAACCAGTAGCCGCCGGCCAGAGCCAGAATGAAAGCGATGGCGAGAATACGTTTCATGAGCTTCTATGCCTTTGTGGCGCAGTTAAACATGGATTGGGGTTGTCCGGTGGATTCCATGACCGATCTCCAGTAGTTGGAGTAGATGTTGAGCTTGCGCCGCTTGGCGGTGACCAGGGGCAGGGGCAGGTAGAGGTAGCGCTCCTGCAGTTTGGACACGACCATCCCGGTCTTGCCGGCCATGGCCGCGTGCACGGCATGCTGTCCGAGGAAGCCGCAGTAGATGCGGTCGTTGGAATTGGCCGGGATGGAGCGGATGATGTAGCTTGGATCGATGTATTTGAGGGTGTAGGGAAAGTCCTCGGCCGCGAAGAATTTTTTTATTTCCGAGCGCAGCACATCGCAGATGTCGCCCAGGATGGGGTTGCCCGAGAGATCGACCTGGTTGTCGATCCGGCACAGGTCCTGACCGGCCCCTTCGGCCACGACGATGACCGCGTGCTGCCGCTGCTCCAGGCGGGTTTTGAGCTGAACCAGAAAGCCGTCCGGGCCGTGCAGCTCGAAAGGCGCTTCGGGGACCAGCACGAAATTGACCTCTTTCAAGGCCAGGCTGGCCTGGGCCGCGATGAAGCCCGACTCCCGGCCCATGAGCTTGACCATGCCGATGCCGCCGGGTGCTCCCAGGGCTTCGATGTGGGCGCAGCGGATGGCCTCGGTGGCTTTTTCCACGGCCGTGTCGAAACCAAAGGAGCGGGTCACGAAGTTGATGTCGTTGTCGATGGTCTTGGGGATGCCGATGATGGAGATCTTGAGCCCCCGCCGCAGGACCTCCTCGGTCACGGAGCCGGCCGCCTTCATGGTCCCGTCGCCGCCGATCATGAACAGGACCGAGATGTTCATGCGCTCCAGCGCGTCCACGATCTCTTCCGGAGCCTGGGGCCCGCGCGAGGAAGACAGGATGGTGCCGCCGAATTCATGGATGTCGCGGACGCTGTCCGGGGTCAGTTCCATGATGTCGTGCTTGTATTTGGGGATGAAGCCCTGCAGGCCGTAGCGGATTCCGTAGATTCCGGAGATGTGATAGTTGTGGTGGGCGCTCATGACGATGGCCCTGATCACGTCGTTGATGCCCGGACACAGCCCGCCGCAGGTCACGATGGCGCATTTGGTCTTGGGCGGATCGAAATAGATTTTTTGCCTGGGTCCCGCCTCCTCGAATTCATAGACGGTTTTTGACGTCGCGCCGTCGAGGATTTCGCTGGAGAGATAAAGGGGCATCTTGGAACTGTCGTCGATATGGTGGCAGTAGGGCAAGGGATTGTCGACCTTGCATGGGCCAAGGGTGGGGACGGAAGTATCGATGCGTGGCGCGGTGCCCATTGCGTCTCCATGAGGTTGCGTTCTTGAAAAGGGCGTTGAAATGAGAAAAGCTTCCTGTTTGTTAAGCCAGGGTGGCCTAAAAAACAAGAAGCGCGGCGAGTTGTAATAATTCAGGAGGAGCGTGCGGTCTTGAATGCGGGGATGATGTCGGCCAGGGCCGCGTCAAGGTCCGGAAAGGCGAATTCGAATCCAAGGCGCACAAGTGCCTCGGGCTGGCAGCGCTGACCGGTCAGGAGCATCCCGGCCGCCTCTCCGAGGGCCAGGCGCAGCGCGAAGGCGGGCACGGGAAGAATGGCCGGACGGTCCAGTGCTTTCGCCAGGCTTTCGGTGAAACGCGCGTTGGTCACGGGTTCCGGAGCGCAGGCGTTGAACGGGCCCGCGGCTTCAGGCGTTTCCAGCAGAAAGCTCATGACCCGCGTCAGATCGTTTATGTGAATCCAGGAGAACCACTGCCGCCCGTGTCCGATCCTGCCGCCGAGGCCCAGGGAGAAGGGCGTGATCATCTTGGCCAGCGCGCCGCCATGGCCAAGAACCACCGAGATGCGCGGGATGACCACCCTGTGTCCGAACTCCCGGGCGTGCAGGGCTTCGGCCTGCCAGGCCTTGCAGACCTCGGCCAGGAAGCCGTTGCCGCGCGGGGTTTCCTCGGTGCAGACGGCGTCCCCGGCGTCGCCGTAAAAGCCTATGGCGTTGGCGCAGAGCAGTGTCTTGCCCGTGGTGTGGGCCAGGGCGTCGACAATGTGCCGCGTGCTCAATACCCTGGATTGCAGGACGGCTTCCTTGCCGGTCTTGTTCCAGCGGGTCATGACCGGGCTTCCGGCCAGGTTGACCACCGCGTCGTGCTCGCCGACCAGATCCTGCCAGGGGCCCGGCGTGACCGGATCGGCGGTGACAACGCGAATCGGAGGGGAAAATCTGGCCTTTCCGGAGCGGGCGGCCACGGTAACCTCGTGGCCGCGCTGTGCGAGATGGGGCACAAGGTGCGCCCCAACGAATCCGGTCGCGCCGAAAGCAAGGATCTTCATGGAAGCCTCCCGTCCGTTACAGCCCGAAGTGTTTCTGAATGTAGCCCGACATGACCGCCTGTGCGTTCTCGTGACATTCCCCGCAGCCGGCGCCGATCTTGGTCATGTCCTGCAGTTCCGAGAAGCTTCTGACGCCTTCAAGGACGGCGTGCTCGATGTCCTCGTCCGTGACCTGCATGCACTCGCAGACGATCTTCGCGCTCTGGGTCTTGATGCGGTCTTCCATGCCGTTCTTGCCGTAATAGTCGTCGATGGCGGCCCTTAGAGCCTTGTCGCCAAGCACCGAGCAGTGCACCTTGTTGTCCGGCAGTCCGCCCAGCTCTTTCAGGATGTCCTTGGCGGTGATGGCGTAGGCCTGGTCCAGGGTCATGCCAATGACCATCTCGGAGAGGATGGAGGTGCTCGCGATGGCGCTGGCGCAGCCGTATGTCCGCCACTTGCACTCGGTGATGGTCAGGTCCGCGGGGTCGACCTTTATGTAGACGATCATCTCGTCGCCGCACTTGATGTTGCCCGTCTGTCCAATGCCGTGAAAGTCCGCCTCGTTGTCCTCGCGCAGGATGTTGCGCGGGTTCATGAAGTGGTCCTTCACCTTGTCCGAATAGGTCCATTTTGCCATGTTATTTTCTCCTGTACGCAGTGGACATGGTCCGGATGCGGTCGATGATGATGGGAAGGTGGTGGAGCATGTAGTGCACGTCTTCCAGGGTATTCTCGCGGCCCAGGCTGATGCGCACGGAACCGTGGGCGTTTTCCACCGGCACGCCCGTGGCCATGATGACATGTGACGGGTCCAGGGAGCCCGACGCGCAGGCCGATCCCGTGGACACGGCGATGCCGACCAGATCGAGGTAAAGAAGGATGGCTTCGCCCTCGGCCCCGGCAAAGGAGACGCTCAGCGTGCCCGGAAGACAGTGCTCGGGGTGGCCCATGAAGAGCGCGTCCGGGATGGCTTCGGCGATGCCGGCCTTCAGGATGTTCTTGAGCTCGAGCAGGCGTTTTTCCTCTTCTTCCATTTCTATGGCGCGCAGTTCCATGGCCTTGCCCATGCCGATGATGCCCAGGGAATTTTCCGTGCCCGCGCGGCGGCCGCCTTCCTGGTGTCCGCCCAGGATGAGCGGGCAGTAGGGCGCGCCCTTCTTGACGTACAGGGCTCCGATGCCCTTGGGGCCGTAGAGCTTGTGGGCCGAGATGGTCAGAAAATCCACGTCCAGGTCGCGCACGTCCACCGGGATCTTGCCCACGGACTGCACCGCATCGGTGTGAAAAAGGGCTCCGCCCTCATGGGCGATGCGGGCCGCGGCCTTGATGTCCTGAATGGTGCCGATCTCGTTGTTGGCCATCATGATGGAGACCATTCCAACCTTGTCCGTGACGGCCCGGCGCAGTTCCTCAAGATCGATGCGACCGTGTTTGTCCACGGACAGATAGGTCACTTCGTGGCTCTTGCGCCCGAGGTCGCGGGCGGTGTTCAGCACGCAGGGATGTTCTATGACCGTGGTCACCAGGCCGCTGCGTCCGCTCAGCGCGCACGAGCAGCGCGTGCTGTCGCAATGCAGGAGGGACAGCACAGTGTTGTTGGCCTCGGAGCCGCTGCCGACAAAAAGGATTTCGTCGGCATCCGCACCGATGAAGGACGCGACTTTTTCCCGCGCATCCTCGATCCTTTCCCGCGCCTCGCGGCCGAAAGCATGCATGCTGGAAGGGTTTCCAAATATTTCAAGACCCTCGATCAGGGCTTCTTTCACGCCCGGATGCAGGGGAGTGGTGGCATTGTTGTCAAAGTAAACGGTTCTATTTTCCATGGCGGCTCCTTGTTTCGCAAAATTACGATGAAATCTTAAGCCCTAATCCGGACCTGTCCACCCCGAAAAGGGGTGAAGAATGCCTGGACTCGGGGATTTCGGCTCTTCGCCGTCTTCGTGCCAGAGTCCGTCTTCCCAGCAAAAGAGCTGGTGCGGATGGAATCCGGCCTTGTAGGCCATGCGTTCACACCCAGGCACTACGTAACCCAGGTAGTAGTGGGCAAGCCCCCGTTTTTTCGTCTCCTCGATCTCGCGCAGCACGCTGAAAATGCCTGGGCTCAGGTTCGACGCGGCGGGATCGAAGACGAAATAGACGGAGCTCAGGCCATCGCTGCCAAGGTCCAGATATCCGGCCCCAAGCAGACGACCGTCCTCCTCGTAGCGGGCCAGCAGGTTCGGGCAGGGCGAGGAGTGCAGGTTGGCGATGAATTCGTCGAAGGTGCTCTCTTGTCCGAAACGAACCCTGGAATGTACATGATACAGGTCAAAAAGTTCTTTTTCGTAGCGAACCGGGCCAAAACTGACGCCGACATGACTACAGCGGCGCAGCACGCGTTTTTGCCCGCGGCTGGGCTGGAATCGGTGCACGGGGATACGCAGGGGGGTGCAGGCCCGGCAATCCGGGCAGGCGGGACGAAAGAAATAGTGGCCGAACTTGCGCCAGCCCCGGGACAGAAACCAGGAAAGCTCGGCGGCGTTCAGGCTGTCGGCGAAGAAGAAGGAATAGACCAAGGTCCTGTCCGGCAGATAGGGGCAGGGCGCGGGTGGCGACAATTCGGGTTGGGAGTAGAGAATCATGGCCGCGCCCAATGCTCCTTGCGCACACCGGACGACATGCGGGATTCGTCCCGCTCGATGCCGTCCGGCCTGCTCATTGCCGTTCTATTTCGCCGTCTTGGACCAGGAATCACGCAATGTGACGGTCCTGTTGAAGACCGGGCGGCCGGGCCCGTGATCATGGCGGTCCGCGCAGAAAAAGCCCTGCCGCTCGAACTGGAAGCGCGCCTCGGGCGCGGCCTGGATCAGGGATTTTTCGACCTTGCAGTCGGTCAGCACCTCCAGGGAGGCCGCGTTGATCTGGGTCAGGAAGTCGGCATCCTTGCCCGGTGATTCCACCGTGAAGAGGCGGTCATAGAGGCGTATCTCGGCCTGTGCGCAGTGCCGGGCGCCGACCCAGTGCAGGGTGCCCTTGACCTTGCGCCCGTCGGGGGCGTCCCCGCCCCGGCTTTCGGGGTCATAGGTGCAGATCACGGCCATGATGGTCCCGTCGGATTTTTTGAGCACATCCTGGCAGGTCACCAGATAGGCGCCGCGCAGGCGCACCTCGCGACCGGGCGAGAGGCGAAAATACTTGCCGGGCGGGTTTTCCATGAAATCCTCGGCTTCGATGAAGACCTCGCGCGAGAAGCCGACCTTCCGGCTGCCCATTTCGGGGTTTTTGGGATGGTTGGCCAGTTCGAAGAACTCTTCCTTGTCTTCGGGGTAGTTCTCGATGATCAGCTTGATCGGCCGCAGTACGGCCATGGCCCGGGGGGCGGCCGCGTCCAGATTCTCGCGCACGCAGTTTTCGAGCACGCCCATGTCCACGCAGCTGTCCGAGCGACTGACCCCGATGCGCTCGCAGAAGTCGCGGATGGCTGCGGGCGGAAAGCCCCGACGGCGCAGGCCGGAGATGGTTGGCATGCGTGGATCGTCCCAGCCCGCCACGACGCCGCCATCGACCAGGTTCTTGAGCTTGCGCTTGCTGGTCACGGTATAGTTGATGTTCAGACGGTTGAATTCGTACTGAACGGGACGGCTGGGAACATCGAGCTGGTCGAGGAACCAGTCGTAGAGGGGCTTGTGGTCCGCGAATTCGAGGGTGCAGATGGAGTGGGTGATGTGCTCCAGCGAATCGGACAGGCCATGGGCGAAGTCGTACATGGGGTAGATGCACCACGCATTTTTCGTGTTCTGGTGCTCCTGATGCAGGATGCGGTACAGGGCCGGGTCGCGCATGTTCATGTTCGGCGAGGCCATGTCTATCTTGGCCCGCAGGATGTGCGCGCCTTCGGGGAATTCCCCTGCGCGCATGCGGGAGAAGAGATCCAGGTTTTCCTCCACGGAGCGGTCGCGGTAGGGGCTGTTTTTGCCGGGTTCGGTCAGGGTGCCGCGATACAGGCGCGTGTCTTCGGCGCAGAGCGAACAGACATAGGCCTTGCCCTTGGTGATCAGCTCAACCGCGAAATCATGAAGGCGATCGAAGTAGTCCGAGGCATGGTAGAGGTGCTCACCCCAGTCGAAGCCGAGCCAGCGCACGTCCTCCTTGATGGAATTTACGTAGACCGGATCTTCCTTGCCCGGGTTGGTGTCGTCGAATCGCAGATGGCAGCGTCCGCCGTAATCGCGCGCCAGGCCGAAGTTCAGGCAGATGGACTTGGCGTGACCGATATGCAGGAACCCGTTGGGCTCGGGGGGAAATCGGGTGCAGACCCGGCCGTCGTTCTTGTTGCTTCTGAGGTCTTCTTCGATGATGGCGCGCAAAAAATTTGAGGGTGCGGATGGCGTGTCCATGGTGATCCTTGAATGCTGCGTGGCGTCTTTGGGGTTATGAGTGTTGATCGCTTACGGTCAGGGGCATGGGCTCACAAGCCCGCCCGTTGATATGGGCCAGGAGCGCGTCGCGGGTGCTCGGAAAGGCCAGCTTGTCCCAGGGTATCTGCTCGCGCGTGAAGAGGCCGAGGTCTTCGGTTTCCTCGCCCGCGCTGGGTTCCGCCGTGTCCATGTGGGCGCTGTAGACGATGATGACCGGCGGCCATCCTGCATAGGAGAAGACGCCGACCAGTCCGTCCAGGGTGATGTCGAGATTCACCTCTTCGCGGATTTCGCGGATGGCGGCCAGTTCGACGGGCTCGCCCTCATCCACGTAGCCTCCGGGCAGGAGCCATTTGTGGCTGTCGTCCGGGCGCTTGCGGCGCAGGAGCAGGATCTTGTCGCCGATTTCGAGAATGACGCAGGTCACGACCTTGGGGTCGAGATAGACTACGCCGGCGCATTTCGAGCAGACCAGGCGGGGCGGCTCGTCCGGGCGCAGGCGTTGCAACTCCAGGGGGGCTCCGCAGGCGGGGCAGAAACGGTAGCGGTCGTGGCGGATGGGACCGGCGGTTGTGGTCATGAGTAGGTATTGGTCCTGATCGTGTGATCCTTGAGGGTTTCGCGGGCGTGACCCGCGAGGGATTTGGCCGGATACCCGATGCTGATGATGGATTCAACCCGCAAATGGGGTGGTATGTGCAGAATCTCGCGCACGCGGTCCTCGGCCGATCTTTCCTGGTCGTGGGGGCGCAGGCGGATCTGCACCCAGCAACTGCAAAGGCCCAGGCTTTCGCATGCCAACTGCAGGATGATGGAGGCGATGGCGCAGTCCTCGATCCAGGTGTCGGCCTTGTCCTCGTTGCCGAGCACGGCCACGCCCAGAGCCGCCTCGCGCAGAAAATGCGCGCCGTGCGGCTTGGCCGTGGACAGGGCCTCAAGGAGGGACTTGTCCGTGACGAAAATGAATTCCCAGGGATCGAGCCCCCTGGATGACGGCGAGCGCAGCACGGCCTCCTTGAGCTGGGCCAGGACTTCGGGCTCGATGGCTTGCGGAGTGTAGTGGCGGATGCTGCGGCGTTTGCGCAGGATTTCGAGCATATTTTCTTCTCCCGGGCCGATCTTCAAGGATCGGCCATGGTGGTTGTGCGCGCACTCCTTGATCAGTGCGGACGCATACCGTATCAAAGCCCTCATTGGGCGGCAATCGCCTAATCCTGATGCTATCCCAGGAGGAACAATGGAGGAACAATGGAGGAACAATGGATGGACTGATTCTCGTCTTGACAGCGCTGGCCGGGTGTCTCATGCCGGTCCAGCCGGCCGTTAACGCCGTGACCGCACAACTGATGAGCAGTCCGTACCTGGCCTCGTTCTTTTCCTTTCTGACCGGAACGTTGGTCTTGGGCCTGTTGTGCCTGACCCTGCGCCTGTCCTGGCCCGACGGGAAAATCATGATGAGCCTGCCGTGGTGGGCCTGGACGGCCGGGCCCATGGGGGCCTTCTTCGTGACTATGACCATCGTCGCCGTGCCGCGCCTTGGAGCCATGAGCGTCATGGCTCTCTTGATCGCCGGACAGATGGGCATCTCCCTGGTTCTCGATCATTTCGGGTGGCTTGGAATCCCGGCCCAGCCCATCTCCCTGTGGCGGATTCTGGGCGCGATCCTGCTCTTCACCGGCGTGGTGCTGATCCGCAAATTTTAAGGAGCTTGCTTATGAAAACAGCGCTGTTCGTATTCAACGGCGACCCCATGTGCTTTATCCACGTACTTCTGAACGCGCTCGACATGCACGCCGCCGGTCACGAAGTGCGCATCGTCATGGAAGGCGCGTCCGTGGCCCTGCCCCCGGCCCTGGTCAAGCCCGAGCACCCCCTGGCCAAGCTTTTCGCCAAGGTCCGCGAGGCCGGGCTGCTTGACGGCGCATGCAAGGCCTGCTCCGTCAAGCTCGGCGTCGCCGCCGAGGTCGAAGCCGCGGGTGTCGCGCTCATCGGCGACATGAACGGCCATCCGTCCATGCGCTCCTACATGGAAGCGGGATGGCAGGTCATCACGTTTTGATCCGGGACAGCCAGACCTGCCGGGGTGATGACGCTCCGCTGGTCATCCGGGTCGGTTCGCTCAACCCGGTCAAGCTCGGAGCCATCCGCGAGGTCATGAGCGGGCCTTTCCCCCTGGCCCGGTTCGAGCCCGTGTCCGCTCCCTCCGAGGTGCCGGATCAGCCTCTCGGGCTGGAAGAGACCCTGCGCGGAGCAAAGAACCGCGCCAGGAACGCCTTTGCCGGTTGCACCCTGTCAGTGGCCCTGGAATCGGGGCTCATCGAGGTGCCCGGATCCAACACCGGCTATATGAACCTGACGGCCTGCGCCATTTTCGACGGCCGTGAAATGTATCTGGGGCTGGGTCCCGCCTTTGAGCTGCCCCCGGAAGTGACCCGGCTGGTAGTGGTCGAGGGCCTGGAACTTGATCCGGCCGTGCGTCGGGCCGGGCTGACCGAAAACGAGCGTATCGGTTACGCCCAGGGCATCATCGGGGTCTTGAGCTGCGGCCGGGTCACGCGCATGGATTACAGTCGCCCGGCGGTGTCCATGGCCCTGGTCCGCATGGGGCTTTAGCCGCCTGACCCCGTTCCGCGGGCTGTCCGCGTCGCCTTGAAAAAACCGATTTTAGTGTGCATTGTCATGCCCTGCGGTCCCGGTTTTCTTGGCGCGCCCAATTTTGTTGGTCCACCTGCAGGAATCGTTTTAAAATAATCGTACGTTCAACCATATTGCCAACGAGGAAAATATGTCCCGCTCATATCTGGTCTATCGCTGCAAGGAAGGAGAGGTGCTCAAGAAGCCCGAGGCCGTCATCGCCCTTTGGGACGAGGATGTGCCGCGTTTCTCCGAAATCCTGGACGAGGCCACTGCCTCGCATCCCTCAAGGGCCCGCAAGCCAGGGGAATACTGGGAGATCGTGACCAAGGAAAAGGCCGACCCCTATGACTGGGAAAAGGTCGTGGCGCCGGTGAAGAACAAGGACCACGATCCGCTTGGCGACATGTGGAAGGAGCGCGCCAAGATCGAGAAATTGATGGAAGAGGGCGCGAGCCTGGAGCAGGCCCTGGACGTCATGACGCCGTTCAGCCACACTTTTCGCTACGAATCCGAGGCTCCAAAAAATCTTCTTCCCAAGATGGGCGAAGTCGAATCGTAGCATTTTCGGGGCCCCGGCGCCCCGCAAAGGAGACGCTCATGCGCTGGATCATGCTGTGCCTGCTTCTCATTCCCCTGCCCGGATTTTGCGGCGGCCCGGTTCTGTCCTCGGGCCAGTTGCTTTACGTGCCCGTGTATTCGCACATCTACACCGGGGACAAGGAGCGGCCGTTCAATCTGGCCGTGACCCTGTCCATCCGCAATACCGATCCGAGCGGCAGTCTGAAGCTTACGGCGGTGGACTATTACGATACCGACGGGCATTTGGTCCGACACTACCTTGACGCGCCTTTGGTGATGAAGCCGCTGGCCTCGATTCGTTACGTGGTGGCCGAAAAGGACGTAAAGGGCGGTTCGGGCGCCAATTTTCTGGTGCGCTGGGAGGCCTTGGATGCAATCAATGTCCCGGTGGTGGAGTCGGTCATGATCGGAGCCCAGTCGGGACAGGGTATTTCATTCACTTCCCAGGCGAGGGAAATTCAAGAACACTCACACGATTAGGGAGTACGGATGGAGAACGTGATGGAAGAACTTGAGGCGTTTGTTTCCAAGTGGGACACCTGCGACGCCAGGGAAGCATTTCTGGTTTTCAGACAGGCTCTTGAGGCTGTCGATGGCGTAACCCTTGATTTCAAGGCCCGCCCGGGCATCACCTATTCCCTGCGCGGCGCGCATCCGGCCCAGCAGGGGCGGGACCTCTTCGCGCTGATCGACGTCATAGACGACGATCCGGAACAGCGCTGGCTTTCGGTCTGCTTTTACGACGATCTGGTCACCGACGAACAGGAGCAGGGCGACTGGGTCCCCGGCGGTCTCATGGGCGAGGATGCCCGCTGCTTCAACGTCGACGAGGCCGACGAGGATCTCGTGGCCTATGTGGTCGAGCGCATCCGCGAAGCCGGAGCCGGCGCGGCAAAATAGGGCGGCTCGGCTTTTTTGACCGAAGAGGGCGTGTCCTTGCCGGTCACGGCCCATACCCTGCGGACGTTGAGCGGATCACTGCTGTTATGTTCAGGAGCAGCGCATGGCTTATATTCTGGCCGCCGACATCGGCGGGACAAACAGCCGTTTTGGTCTTTTCGGTCATTTTCCGGGCCAGGATCCGGAACTTCTGGAGTCATTTGACGTCCTGACCGACTCTGTCTCTTCCCTTGAGCAATTGCTGGGGCGGATTCGGGAGGAGGGCTTGGGCCTTGACCCCATGGACGCGGATCAGGTCGTCCTGGCCGTGGCCGGACCTGTTCGGGGCGGGAAGAGTTGCAGCTTGACCAATGCCTCCTGGGACATCGATCTGCGTGAGTCCGCGGGCGGATTGCCGTTTGAGCGAACCGTCCTGGTCAACGATTTCGTGGCTCAGGCCCTTGGCTGCCGGACCCGCGACGCGGCTGGGTCCTCCATTTCGATACAAAAGGGAGTGCCCCGGCCCGGAGTGGTGGCGGCGGCGGGCCCGGGGACGGGGCTCGGCCTTTGCGCCCTGGCTCCCCTGGCCGCCGGGTGTCCTGATTTTCTGGCCCTGCCCTCCGAGGGCGGGCACGCCCCCCTGGCCTTTGTCACCGAACACGAGTTCGAGTTTCTGCGCTTTCTCAAGGACCGAACCGGCCATTCCCACGCATGCGGCGACATCGTGGTTTCGGGACGGGGCCTTGTCGCCATGCACCTGTTTCTGACGGGGCGCGACCTGTCTCCGGCGGAGGTTGCCCGGGAGATCGGGCCCGAAAGCGAAACGACTGCCTGGTTCGCACGGTTCTTCGGCCGCGTGTGCAGGGGCTATGTTCTCAATGTGCTGGCCTTGGGCGGCCTTGACCTTTGCGGCGGGATAGCGGTCAAAAATCCCTTTTTTGCCACTCACGACGAATTTTTGCGCGAATTTTGCGATTGCCCGACCTATGGGCATCTTCTGGCCGAGGTTCCCATCCGGCTTATCACCATCCCCGACACGGGCCTTCGCGGCGCTGCCAGCCACGGAAGATCGCTTCTTGACGCGGGAATAAAGGACGCCAGCCACGTTTTTGTGAGGTAGCAACCTACGAAAGTGTCGGTATTTTTTAAGCGTCAAGTATAAAAATCAGATAGTTGTGGCTGGCACAAGAGCTGCTTCAGTCTCCTCAACAGGAGGCTGCCATGCCCGTCATCACAACGCCTTTCGGAGTTCTTGAAACCCTTCCCGACATCGAGTTTTTTTCGGGCGGCGCCGTGCAGTCCTGCATCGCCGCCCGGTCCTGTACCCTGTCCACGCCCCTTGGTCCCCTAGTCCCCCAGTTCACCGCCAGCAGCCTGCGCAAGCGCCAGTTGCCGGCCATCTCCTTTCATCCAAACGGCATGATCCGCAATCTTCCGCTGGAAGAGCAGGTCATGGTCCCGACTCCGCTGGGCATGCTGCCTGCCGAGCAGGTCACCTTCTACGATACCGGAGCCGTCAAGCGCGTCTTTCCCTTGAACGGAACCTTGAGCGGCTACTGGACCCAGGAGGACGAGGCCGCCATGGCCACGCCCCTGGTCCTGGACACGCCCATCGGATGCGCCCGGGTCAAGGCGGTCTGCGTCTATTTTGGTCCCGAAGGCAATCTGCGCAGCCTGACCCTGTGGCCGGGCACGGTGCTCGAAGTGCCCACTCCGCTTGGAAACATCGGCGCACGGTCCGGAGTTTCGTTTTTCGACAGCGGCGTGCTGCGCTCCTTGGAACCGGCCAGCCCCGTGGCCGTGCGGACGCCTCTGGGCGAACTTCTGGCCTTTGATCAGGATGCGGTGGGTATCTGCGGCGATCAAAATTCACTGCGCTTTCGCGAGAATGGAGCCTTGCTTGGCCTGACGACGTCGGCTCACGCTTTCGAGGTGGAGCTGGAAAACGGCCGCAGGAGGTCCCTGACCCCGCCTTTGCGCCGTCACCCTTGTGACGGCGAACGCATGGAGGCGGGCTCCATCACTCTTGATTTCAGCCCTGGACAGGTCAGCTTCACGTTCGCGGATTCCCCGCGCATCAAGGTCAGGACCGAAGGAGTCACGGCGTCCCGATTTTTTCTGCCGCTGCCCGGACTGTCGCCCATGTGTTCCATGGGCGCGGGCAAGTGGTAGACCCACACGAACCAATCCGCAAAGGAGGAACTGTGAACGTAAGTTGTCTGGAAAAAGTGGTGGAATACGCATCCATGCCCCTGCATGGGACACTCTCGCGCAAGCTCAGAAAAGGACTCAAGATTCAGATCAAC
Source organism: Desulfomicrobium macestii (assembly GCF_014873765.1). Lineage (NCBI taxonomy): Bacteria > Pseudomonadati > Thermodesulfobacteriota > Desulfovibrionia > Desulfovibrionales > Desulfomicrobiaceae > Desulfomicrobium > Desulfomicrobium macestii. Next base: position 77,026 of record NZ_JADBGG010000020.1, read on the forward strand.
GAAGGCCGGACCTATGAAAAGGCCGTCCTGTTCCTGGGTTCCGACTTTCTTCGCGTGACCGAGAAGGAAGAAGGAATGTCCGTAAATACCTACTATGGCTGGGAGGAGATCGCCTCCATCCGTACGTACAGTTCGGAACCGGAGGAATAGCCTTACGGGGCCAGCCCCCCGGACCAAGACCGGTCCCACCGAGGCATCGGTTGGGACCTGGTCATTTCAATGCTGAATTTTCCCGCTTGCCCCTGACGGAATCGAAAAACCGGAAATGACTGACGCCAGACATTTAAACCGGTTTGACCCGCGCGGGTTTCCTTTTTTCATGGGTGATGATTGCGCGGCCTATCCCGCCATCCGGCGCAAGGCGGTGAGGAAGCGCGAGCGCAGCTTTTCGCCGAGGAGCGCGCGTTTGACCGGCGGGAGTTTCAGGAATCCGCCGACAAGGGCGCGCATGAACTCCTGGGTGCGGCTCTCAGGATTGTCGAAGATGAAGGTCTGGAAGGTGTCGCGCTCCAGCGCCTGCAGCATGACCCGCTCGAAGCTGTCCTCGGGGTGATACACTTTTTGCGGGCGAGGCTTAAGGGTGAGCGCCCCGGTCGGACATTTCAGGGCGCAGACCCCGCAGCCCAGGCACACGGCTTCGATCAGGGCCAGTTTCGCGGGTTTGCGGGACGCACTGGCGGCGTCTTCCCGTGGGTGCATGCTCACGGCGTTGACCGGGCAGGCCTTGGCGCACAGGCCGCAGCCCGTGCACAGGTTTTCGTCCACCACGGCCACGAAGTTCGATGTGACCAGGATGCCCGTGTAACCGGTCTCCCGCACGCCCTGGAGCAGATTGCAGCAGCAGCCGCAGCAGTGGCAGATGAAGCCGGCGTCGCGGCGGACGTTGTCGGCGGTCAGGGTCAGGCCCTGGTCCCGGGAGCGGGCCAGGATGTCGCGCATCTGCATCCTGTCTATGGGTTTGGCGAAGCCGTTGCGGATCAGGAAGCGCGCGCCGGTGCCCATGGAGGTGCAGGTGTCCATGGGCGTGCGGCAGGGCGCGTGCCCGAGATGGTGCTTCTCGTGGCGGCAGGAGCACAGCCCGAGTGAAAATTCCGTGTGTTCCTCGATGAGCGCGGAAGCCTTCTCGTAATCCAGGATCTCCACATGTTCCCCCAGCGCCTCTTCGTGCGGCAGGGTGCGCATGACCGAGGTGGCCTGGCCGTCCCCGAAATTGGCGTGCAGGAAATCCTTGTCCCCGAACATGTAGGCCTGAAAAAGCTCCGCCCAGCGTGCACGCGGCAGATCCGGCCCGGTGCGCATCATGGTGAACTCGAAGAAGCCGATGACAATGGGGCTGACCATGTACTGGTAGCGCGCGCCGTCCCAGATATCGATGACCAGCCCTTTTGCGCAGAGTCCCTCGATCATGGGGCGCAGGGCGTCTTCGGGTTCGCCCAGCATGGTCGAGATGCGCTCCAGGGTAGAGGGGCGGTAGGGCATGCGCGCGACCAGTTCGGCCTCGGGCCTGGAATACAGCTCTTCCACCAACTGTCTGAAGATCGGTGTCCATGGAGTGCGCACCGGGGCCTGGTCGAGGCGGTGTCCAAGTTTGCGGAAGATGTCCTTGCTTGTGATGTGTCCCATGATGATCCCTGGTTGCGCGGTTGATGGGCGATGATGCCCCCGCCCCGGCCGGAATTGCAAGCACGAATCCGTTCATTCGCGCCACGCGGCGTTGACAAGCGCGTCAGACTGGTTCAGACATTGGTCCTACCAATTTATCGGGTCGTTCGCGGCATGTCCTGCGCGGCCTCCATCGGGAGGATCTCATGTTTGAAGTAGTCGCTTTGTATCTGGCCGTGGGCGCGGTGGCTGGCGTTCTGGCCGGATTGCTGGGCATCGGGGGCGGACTTGTCATCGTGCCCATGCTGGTTTTTTGCATGGAGTTGCAGAATCTGCCCCAGGAGCTGATCATGCATCTGGCGCTGGGCACCTCCATGGCCAGCATCATGTTCACCTCGGTTTCGAGCTTCATGGCCCATCATCGCCGGGGCGCGGTGGAGTGGAGCGTGGTCAGGCGCATCGTGGCGGGCATCCTGGTCGGTACGTTCCTCGGAGCCTGGGTGGCCGCGCAGATGAGCACCGGGGCGCTCAAGATATTCTTCGTCATTTTTCTTTACTACGTCTGTTACCAGATGCTCTCCGGGAAGAAACCCAAGCCGTCGCGCGTGATGCCGGGAACGGCAGGGATGTTTGGGGCCGGCAATGTCATCGGGGTGGTTTCGAGCCTGGTCGGCATCGGCGGGGGCACCCTTTCCGTGCCGTTCATGGTCTGGCACAACATTCCCATCCATAAGGCCATAGGCACTTCCGCCGCCATAGGCTTTCCCATCGCCGTGGCAGGAACGGTGGGCTACATCATGAACGGCTGGGGCGTGGACACCCTGCCGCCCTATTCCCTGGGCTATGTCTCTCTGGTGGCCTTGGTCTCCATTGCGGTCATGAGTGTCATCACCGCTCCCTTGGGCGTGCGACTGGCACACAGCCTGCCCGTGGACAAATTGAAGAGGGTGTTCGCTCTGATCCTCTTTCTGGTCGGCACCAAGATGCTGGTTTCGCTTTTCTAGCCGGGGCGGGGCGGCCGGGTCTTTTGCGGTCCCGGTTTTTTGCCCGGCCGGATGATTGCGTCTTTGAGTGATCCGGAACGATTCTTCCATAGCGGGGAATCGTTCCGTTTTTTTTGGCCTTTTGCCAGGCGCTCTCGGCCGCTTTCAGCCAACCGGAAGCCGGAGCGTTCGGCTTTGGGACAGGGGCGGTCCTACATGTACCAGCGCCAGCTTTGCCCGGCCCGGAAGAGTTCACGCAGGGTGAGCGGCCTGTTGCCGGCGATCTTCTTGGCCAGATAGATGAAGAGGTAGGCTGTCTGGAGGGCATCGCCCAGGGCATCGTGGGCCGTGAAGCGGGGCAGTTCAAACTCCCGGGCCAGGTCGGTCAGCACATAGGAGATGCTCAGGTTGTACTGTTCGTAATGCGAGGGCGTGCGTTTCTCGCGCCACAGCATGGCCATGCGCATGGTGTCGAGGCAGGGGTTGGCCAAGGGGCGGCCGTGATTTTTTTTGCAGGCCCTGTTCAGGAAACTCATGTCCAGCCCCACGTGGTGCCCGACGATGAGGGTGCCCTTGCAGAATTCGATCAGTCCGGGAAGAACCTCGGCCAGGGGCGGAGCCTCGGCGATGGCCTCGGGGGTGATGCGGTGGATGAGGGTGCTTGTCTTGGGGAGCGGGATGCTGGGCCGCACCAGAATGCTGAAACTTTCGCCTGGCACGATGGCCAGTCCGCGCACACGCACGGCTCCAATGGAGACGATCTCCTCCTTGCGAGCGGAGAGGCCGGTCAGCTCCGTGTCCAGCACCGTGTAGACGTACTCCTCCAGGGGGCGGGTCTGGTCCAGCTTTCGGCACAGACGGTTGTTTTCGTCCAGCGCGGGCAGGCTTGAGGCCCTTTGACCAAGCCCCATCAGGGCGAGCAGATTTTTCGGTGTGGGAAGATTCATGCTCATGCCATGTTCAGCCGGAAGACTTCGCGCAGCACTCCGTGCAGCGGGGTGATCACTCCAAAGGCTTCGCGCAGGGTTCTTTTTTCCAGGGCCGAGAGGGTCCCCGGGTCAAGGCGGTTATCCGGTGGCACGCCCTGCTCCATCTGTTCGAGCTGGTGCATGAGCCGTGAATGCAGCAGGAATTCGAAGGCCTCCCGCGCTTCGTGGAACAAATCGCGCGACAGATGCCCCTCCTGATGCAGCAGTTCAAGCCTGCCGAGGGTGCTCGTTTCGCGGATGCCGTAATAAAGGGCCATGACCCGCGCAAAATCCATGAAGGGCAGCAGGCCCCTGGTCTTTATGTCCAGTGTGTTCTTGTGGGCTCCATCCTTTTCGACCATGAAATTCTTGAAAAATGTCAGCGGCGGTTTGGAGTTCAGGCATTCCGCGGCCAGGTAGCGCAGGAACAGATCCTTGCCGGCGCAGGCGTTGGTGACGTGCAGACGCAGGTTTTCGGCCAGATCCTTGTGCCCGTAAACGCCCCGGAAATCGAAAAAGACGGAGCTGGCCAGGACGCGCTCGGGTTCCGGTGCGGTGGTCCAGGTGGTGACCCGGTTTTTCCAGGCATCAAGCGAGCCTCGCCATTGGGGGTTCGAGGCCATCATGTCTCCCGGGCAGCGCGGAAAGCCGCAGTTTATGAGATGGGCGACCATGCGTTCCGTGAAGGCCGAAAAATAGGTCTCGGCCGCGCGCTCCAGAAAATCCACTCCGCAGTTTTCAGTCACCAGGGCGTTGTCCTGGTCCGTGGCAAAGGTCTGCTCACGGCGGCCCTCGCTGCCCATGAGCAGGAGGCAGAACTTGACCGGAGGCGGCCCCAGTTCGCGCAGCATGAGATCAAGGAGCTTGGACATGATCTGATCGTTCAGGATTGCGATCATGCGGGTGATGTTGCCCGCCTTGGCCCCTTGCTGAACCAGGGTGCGGATGACCGGGGTGATGCTGTCGTGCAGCGGATAGAGCCCGGGGATGGTGGTGCGCGAGGCGATTTCCCGGAACACGGACATGGGCGAACGACCCTGCAGGAGCATGATGTCGTGGGAGCTGATGATGCCTTGCAGCCTGTTGTTGGACTTGACCACGAGATGATGGATGTTCTTGGACATCATGGTCAACAGGGCGTCGAAGCACACCGCGCCGGCGTCAATGCTTTCCACCGGCGTGGTCATGATGGTCTCGGCCGGGGCCTGCAGGTCGAGGCCCAGGGCCATGGCCTTGCGCAGGTCCGTGTCCGTGATGATTCCGCAGATCTCCCCCGAGGGTTCACGGAACAGAAGCGAGCCCGTGTTGTGCCGGATCATTTCCTTGGCCGCGGCCTGGATGCTCAGACCAAAGGGCACGCTGACGGGTTCGCGGGAGACGAGATCGCCGACGGGATTGCTGAAGAGGTGCAGGCTGTGGTCTTCATGAGCCGGGAGAGTCTTGCAGCGCATTTCCTCGAATGCCTTGGACAGGAACGTGTCGGCGAAGGACTTGAGATAGAAGCGCGGGATGCCCGGGTTGAGGTGCACGGCTTCGAAAAAGCGTTCGCGGGGAATCTTGATGATGAAGGTGTCTTCGACCGTTTCGGCATCCATGGCCGCCTTTTCACCGTTGAAAAGCGACAGCGCGCCAAGGGATGCCCCTTCGGTGCGGATGTCCATGAGAATGCCCTCGTCCTCCAGAAAAAGGCGGATGGCTCCTTTCTGGATCAGATAGAGGCCGTCGACCTCGGTAATCCCCCGGCGCAGCAGGCGCGTCCCGGCCGGAAAGAAGTCCACCAGGCAGCCTCGGGCAAGACGGACAAGACTCTGCCTCTCCAGTTCGGAAAAGGGCAGAGTGCTCTCAAGAAAGGTGATGATGCTGTCGTATCCCGCAGGCTGGATTCCCGCGTTCATGGCGTTGTCCTTGGGTTGTGGGGCCGGTTTCCCGGCCCCTGTTTCATTTGGCTAGTGATCGATGGCCGCACCCGCTCCGCGCGGGATGCGCACGCTTTCCACCATCTCCTGCACGGCGAGCGGCGGAGCCTTGGTGATCATGGAGACACCGTATGTGACCGCGAAGTTGATGACCATGCCCACCGTTCCGATGCCTTCGGGGCTGATGCCGAAGAACCAGGGAGACACGCCCATGAACTTGGTCTGCACGATGTAGAGCATGGTGAATCCGATGCCGCTGATCATGCCGCTGATGGCTCCTTCCTTGGTCGCGCGTTTCCAGAAGATGCCGAGCACGATGATGGGGAAGAAGGAGGACGAAGCCAGTCCGAAGGCCAGCGCCACGACCTGGGCGACAAATCCCGGAGGGTGGATGCCGAAGTATCCCGCGATGATGACGCCCACGCCGATCATGACCCGGCCCACGAGCAGGCGTATCTTTTCCGAGGCGCCGCGGTTGATGATGCGGTAGTAGAGGTCATGGGAGATGGACGAGGCGATGACCAGCAAGAGTCCGGCCGCCGTGGACAGGGCCGCTGCGAGTCCGCCTGCCGCGACCAGGGCGATGACCCAGGGCGGAAGCTGTGAGATTTCGGGTGTGGCCAGGACCATGATGTCGTTGTCTATGTAAAGTTCGTTGGCGTTGTCGAGAGGCGTGTTCGTGACCAGGCGCTGCCCGTGTGCGCCCGTTTCGCCGCTGTAGGTCGGTTTGCCCGCGAAGGCCGCGCCGGCCCGGTAGGTGATGATGCCGTCATTGTTCTTGTCCACCCAGGCCAGAAGACCTGTCTTTTCCCAATTGCCGAACCAGGCCGGTACCGAGGAGTACGGTGTTTCGCTCAGTGCGTTGGTCAGGGTATAGCGGGAGAACGCACCCAGGGCCGGAGCCGTGGTATAGAGGATGGCGATGAAAAGGATGGCGTAGAAGGCCGAGAGGCGCGCGGCCCGGACGCTGGGCACGGTGTAGAAGCGGATGATGACGTGGGGCAGGCCGGCCGTGCCGACCATGAGGCACATGGTGATGGCGAAGACGTCGATCATGGGTTTTGTGCCCGCGCCAAAGGCGCTGGTGTACTCGGCGAATCCCAGATCCCTGCCGATCTGGTTCAGGGTTTCGAGCAGATACTTGCCCGAGTCGGCTCCACCGAGGATGGTGCCTCCAAAACCTACCTGCGGGATGGGGTTGCCGGTCAGCTTGAGCGAGATGGCGATGGCCGGAATGAGGAAGGCCGTGATCAGCACGCAGTACTGGGCGACCTGGGTCCAGGTGATGCCCTTCATGCCGCCGATGGCCGCGTACAGGAAAACCAGGACCATGCCGATCATGACTCCGGTGTTGACGTCGACTTCCAGGAAGCGGCTGAAGACGATGCCGACCCCGCGCATCTGCCCGGCCACGTAGGTCAGGGAGACGAAGATGGCGCAGATCAGCGCCACGAGCCTGGCCGCCGAGGAGTAATAACGGTCGCCGACGAAATCAGGGACCGTGAACTTGCCGAACTTGCGCAGATACGGGGCCAGGAGCAGGGCCAGGAGCACGTAGCCGCCGGTCCAGCCCATGAGGTACATGCAGCCCGCGTAGCCCATGAACGAGATCATGCCGGCCATGGAGATGAAAGAGGCGGCGCTCATCCAGTCGGCCGCCGTGGCCATGCCGTTGGCCAGGGGCGGAACTCCGCCTCCGGCGACGTAGAAGCCCTTGGTGTCCTTGACGCGGGAAGTCCAGGCGATTCCTATGTAGAGGGCGAACGTCGCGCCCACGATGAGATAAGTCCAGATTTGCAGTGACATGTTTCCTCCGGTTGGTCAGTTGCTATTCGTGCACGTCGTATTTCTTATCCAGCCGATCCATGAGCAGAAAGTAGGCAAGGATGATGAGTACGAAAACATAGATCGAGCCCTGCTGGGCAAACCAGAAACCTAGAGGAAATCCGCCAAGATGGAATGCGTTGAGTTGTTCGACGAAGAAAATCCCGAATCCGTAGGATACCGTCGCCCAGATGGCCAAAAGGATGAGCATGTACGTTTTGTTTCTTTTCCAGTAACTTTGCATTGACATATCCATGTTGTCCCCCCTGTGAAAAAAGCGTTGATGAAATGTGGCTTCACCCGATTGAGCTTGGATGTTTTCTGACACGGTTTGCAATGTATTGCATCTGCTTTCCGGTGAATGGAGGGAGAAACAGGTTATTGGCGAATGGAGTCGAATTGGACTGGTGAATGGGAATTTGTTGCCGCTGACCGGGTTGCGGCAACCGTTCGGTTGTAGGTGATAAGTGATGGTAATAAGTGAATGTTCAAGCTAAGTACGTATATTGTGCGGAGGGTCTGGAGGTGTTTTATGGCGGGGAACGGACTCGTTTTGGCCGTGACTTGCGTCAGGCGCAGGGTCAGCGGTCGAATTCACGCATTGCCGAGTGAAGGAGAGATATCATGATTTCCATTGTCGTTGCCGACATCACGACATTGCAGGTGGATGCCATCGTCAACGCCGCCAATTCCTCGCTCTTGGGAGGAGGCGGGGTGGATGGCGCCATCCATCGCGTGGCAGGCCCCGAACTCCTGGCCGAATGCCGCACCCTTGGGGGGTGCCCCGCAGGAGAGGCGCGGATAACCAAAGGCTACCGTCTGCCGTCCAGATACGTGATCCACACCGTAGGCCCGGTCTGGAGAGGCGGCGGGCAGGGCGAGCGGGAAGTGCTGGCCTCCTGCTACGCGGCCTGCCTCACTTTGGCGCTGGAGCACGGTCTTGGCAGCGTGGCTTTTCCGGCCATCAGTTGCGGAGCCTACGGTTTTCCGGCGGCTGAAGCCTGCGCCGTGGCCGTGTCCCAGGTCCTGGCTTTTCAGCGCGAGCATCTGGCGCCTGCCTCGGTGGTTTTTGCATGCTTTTCCGAATCCATGCGGCGCTTGTACGAGCAATGCCTTGCCAAAGAAGACGTCCGATGATTCCGGATGCGGGGCGTTTTCTTGATAGAGGTTTGCGTCCGACTTTCGCGCCCTGCGCGGAGCCCCTTTATTTTGCGGGGGGCATGGGCTAGACCTTGGGCAACAAAGCGTTTCGAATCCGCCGCTTATCTGCGATGAGCATCCACTGAACACAATTGCCGGGAAGAACATGAAGATTATCGTCTGCCTGCTGTGCCTTTTCTCCTTTTTTGCCTGCGCCGGGCAACGCGCTCCGGCTCAGGTGCCGGTCGCGGTGAAATCGCCCATTCTTCCCCAGTTCGAGGTACTGAACACCCTGCATCAGCAGTTTCTCGTTTTTCGGGAAGATGACATTTTTCGGCGCTACGGCTTTACGTACAATTCCCCCTACGCCGATTGGTTGCAGCGGGTCCGAGGTCTGGAGCAGGACCCGGTCATGGGTGACGTGGCCCGGCTTTTGGCCGGTCTTTCCATTGCCTACCGCACGCATGGGGCCGGTAGCGAGGTGTACGCGCAGTTCGAGGAACGATTCGACACGGCGCTGCGCGCTCCCGTGGCACTTGAGCCCACGGTTCGGCCCGTGCCCGCGCCCGCCGCGCCTCCGGAACCCGGCGTCACGATTCTTTTCAGTGGCGACACCCGGGGAGACGTGTTTCCGAAGTCCGGCCTGACAGGAGACGTGGGCGGCTTGGCTCGGCGTCCGGCCACGATCGCCTACTTCAGGGAAATGGATCCGGGTGTCCTCCTGCTTGACGCGGGAGACGCCTTTGCCTCGGGATTTGCGGGGGCGCAGATGACAAACAAGGTACTGGTCCGGGCCATGAACCGGATGGGCTACGACGCCATGGGACTCGGGCCGCAAGATCTGGCCATGGGCGAGGTGGCGCTTCGGGAGCTTGTAGGCATGGCGAAATTTCCCCTTGTCTGTTCCAATCTGGAGTTCGGAAAGGGCGTTTCGCCATGGATCAGGCCTTATGCGGTTTTCGAGCGAAACCGGCTCAAGGTAGCCGTCGTGAGCCTATTGCCTTCGATTCCCGGGGCGGTGATTACCGGAGCACGCTTCATTGCCCCGGCTGACGCCCTGCGCGCTCTTTTGCCGGGGCTGAAAAACAGGGTCGACTGCATTGTGCTGCTGACGCAGTTCGGAAGCGAGGACGTGGCCAGCCTGCTTGGCGGAGACGAGGAGGTCGGGGTGATTCTGGGCGACAGCATGGAGTTTTCTCGAGGAAGACCCGCATACATCCCCGCTGTCCCTGGTGGGCGGGGTTTTGGATCTGTGCGTCTTAAGCTCCGGGATGCAGGCATTGCGCGTATCACCCAGTCTATGCCAGTGCTCCTGGGGGCGGAAGCCGATGCGCAAATCCTTGAAATGCTAGATGAACTCGAATAGTTGGAAAAAATGCTTGCTTTTTCAAAAGGGTTTGGGCAGTAACCGTTTTCGCGTTGTGGGGCTGTAGCTCAGCTGGGAGAGCGCTTGAATGGCATTCAAGAGGTCCGCGGTTCGATCCCGCGTAGCTCCACCACTTAAACGCTTAAAAAACATTACGTTTACTTGAATGCCGCAAACGAAAAAGCCGTCCGAAAGGGTGGCTTTTTTCGTTTGCGGCGTTTTTTTTGCCGTACGGCCGCCAGACTGCCTGCATCCTTTCATAATGGCCCAGAATCACTCCAGACTTCCCGCGTCGATCCCCTCCCTCATCTTTCGCCTTTGATCCGCCGCCTCGCTTCTGAGTACAGGCGCTGCTCCCGGCGGGCCTTGGTCGTGGTTTTCAAGGTGGCGCAGCGCAAACCGATTGCCGCTAGAACAGAGCCTCCGGGATTTCGCTTTTGACTGTTACTCTCCTCTTCGAATTACTACTCACCTGTGCCCAGATTATTTTCTCCGTCATTTGAGGATTGTGGTGTTATTTTTGGTCGCGGTTGCATGGTGTTGCAAGCCAGATGATGGTTTTTCAGCTTGCTGTTGCGTGCAGTATTTGCTCGTAATTACAGTATATTGCTGATTTTTATTTTGGATGGTGCAAAAGATTTTCGATGAATTCATTCAATTCTACGCAACAGTTTTCTGATAAGTACGTATCAAATTGAGTAGGGAAGCGTTTATGAAAATACTATTGAATAGGCATTGTAGCTAAGAAGTATATGCAAGTAATGTAAGTACTCATGGGTGAGAATTCATTAATTCTTGCGATATCTAATTTAGAATAACGATAAAAACCATTTTCTTGCAAGCGGTTTTTATGCAAAACCAAAATTTAATAAGCGAACTTGATCAATTACATGTTCATTTGAATGATGAAATTGATCATTACGATGAAGAATTGGATGAATGCAGAATTCTTATTGTAGATGATTTTGAAATCAATATTCTTGTTTTGATCGAGGCGCTTAAATCATACTCAAAAATTTCCGTTTCTCAAGACAGCAAGATTGCTTTTGATTCTTTGTCATACTCGTTGCCAGACATAGTGCTTCTTGATTTGTTCATGCCTGACATGAATGGTTTTGAAATTTGCAAGTATATAAAAAACAATGAACAAACTAGCGATATTCCGATTATTTTCATTACATCAGAACACGATCCTTTAAGCTTGAGTAAAGCTTTTGAGCTTGGAGCTGTGGATTACATAAAAAAACCTTTTGATACGATTGAGGTCAATGCTCGGTTACGAACACACTTGAAGCTTAAAATCGCTGAGCGAAAATTGAAAGAGCATAATGCAAATCTTGAAATAAAAGTGGCTGAGAGAACAAAAAAACTTGAAGAAAAAAATATTGAGCTGAATGAAGTAAAGCGGGAAACGATTTTTAGATTATGTCTTGCTGCGGAAATGCGTGATGTAGACACTGGAAATCACATCAACCGCATTCAAGCATACACTGAAGTGATTGCTTTGAAATGCGGAATGTCACGAGAAGAAGCCGAGCAATTGAGCTTGGCAAGCTCAATGCATGATCTTGGGAAAATAGGCATTCCGGATCACATTCTACTCAAGCCGGGCAAGCTCACTCCTGAAGAATCTGAAATCATGAAGCAACATACCGTGATCGGCGCACGGGCCTTGGCGGATGGAAAGTCTGATTTGTTGCGGGTGGCACACCGCGTGGCCTTGTCGCATCACGAACGCTGGGATGGAAAGGGGTACCCACAGGGCTTGCGCGGTGTGAACATACCCATTGAAGCGCGGATTGTCGGACTTGTAGACGTCTTTGACGCCTTGATTTCACGAAGAGCGTATAAACATGCATTTACTGTGGATGATGCGATTATGATCATTCTCAGCGAGAAAGGAAATCATTTTGATCCCAAGCTTGTGGACATCTTTATCGCATCTTTGAATGAAATAATGGCCATCAAGGACATGTTTTCTTATGAATGAATTTACTTTTTACAAGTCAATTATATCGAAATATGCATCATTTCTTGATGAATTGAATTTGGATTTATTATCAATGCGTACCTCTTGCGGGAATCATAGCATTGAAGACGATGGTCGGTGAGGCGCGTGCATCAAAGAAGGTAGTGGGGCCGTAAATGAACGCCAGGATCGTTCCGGTCACTTCAAGGGAAACGACGATGCAAGGGAGAGATGAAATGAACTCGCACAAGAATCGGCCGGAATTTCAGGCTCAAGTTGAAGGAATAGTTCCCGAGAGCGGCCCGGAAGCTCCTGCCGCACCAAAAATTGAATTGACCCGACGGTCCGAAGCACAGGGCAAAGATGGCGGGGTCTATGGGTTCGTGGGTGAGTTGCGCGATCTTGATACCAAGGATCAGTTCGTGGCCAATATTATTTTGATTGCCGCCATACTCTTGTTTGTTGTTGCTGTTTCGTGGGCCGCTCACGCGTCGCTCGATGAAGTTGTGCGCGGTTTTGGCAAGGTCATCCCGTCATCCGATATAAAGCGTGTCCAAAATTTCGAGGGAGGAATTGTCAAAGAGATTCTGGTCCGCGAAGGGGAGCTGGTTTCAAAGGGGCAACTGCTCATCCTGCTGGATCAGATCCAGATGGAATCCAGATTTCGGGAACAGCACTCGGGCTACCTTGATTCGATTCTCGCCATCGCCCGCTTGGAGGCTGAACTGAACGCAAGGGAGGACATGGATTTCCCCGAAGAGATCCTGAAGCAAAAGCCGCACCTCGTCGAGAACCAGCGTCGGCTTTTGCGTTCGCGAAATGACAGTCGCCGCAGCGCATTGAGCGTGCTTGAGTGTGAGCGTGCGCATTCCGGACAAACTGACCAGTGATTCCACTGCAAACTGCCCACCTGTTCCGGCTGAAACTGACCAGGAAATCGGAGCGAAGCGACGCTGG